>JAFVBX010000040.1 GCA_017479675.1 Prevotella sp. | reverse complement strand
TTTTTGTAACTTTGCACGCATTATATTGCAAAAATGCGCCACTACGCGAACAAAAAGTGGCTAAGTGATAGGCAAATAACAACAAAAAAATAATAAACAACTAACTTAAAAAAATGCAAAACAAAGGAATTGTAATTGTAACCGCCATCCTCTTGACGCTTGCAAGCATCTTCTACCTTTCGTTCTCGGCAGCAACGAGTTACTATGATTCGCAGGCAGCGAAGATAAGCGACCCTATTGCTCAGCAGAACTATAAGGACAGCGTGAAGTATCTTGGTGTCTATACCTACCAGCAGTGTCTGGAGACGCAGATTGGTCTGGGTCTGGACCTGAAGGGCGGTATGAACGTGATTCTCGAAATCTCGGTGCCCGACGTAGTTGACGTGCTCGCCGACCACAAGACCGACGAGGCTTACCGCAAGTCGCTTGCAGAGGCTAAGAAGGAGGAGGAGACAAGCCAGAAGGACTTCATCACTCTCTTCATCAACGCTTATCACAAGAATGCTCCCGGCCGTCCTCTCGCAGGAATCTTCGCCACACAGCAGCTGAAGGGCAAGGTGTCAACCAAGTCAACAGACTCTGAGGTGGAGTCAGCACTGCGCGAAGAGGTGCAGAGCGCCATCGACAACTCATACAACGTAGTGCGCAACCGTATCGACAAGTTCGGCGTGGTACAGCCAAACATACAGAAGCTCGAAGGTCAGGAAGGCCGCCTCATGGTGGAGATGCCTGGCGTAAAGGAGCCGGAGCGCGTGCGTAAGCTGTTGCAGGGTTCTGCCAACCTTGAGTTCTGGGAGACATACAACGCTCAGGAGGTGTTGCCATACTTGCAGCAGCTCGACACCCAGCTTGCCAACATAGCATCGGGTAACGTTAACGGGAACGATAACGTTAACGATAGCGTAAAGACTGACGCCAAGGAGGTAGCACAGGCAAAGGCTGACACAGTGAAGAAGGAGGCATCTGCCAAGTTTGAGCTGAAGAAGAGCACCGACGACGCTGCCGACGCTGCACAGGCAAAGGCTGACAGCAAGGCGGCAAGCGATGCTGAGATAGCAAAGGCAAAGAAGCAGCATCCGCTCTTCGCCATCTTCGAGCCTGTTCGCGGTCAGAGCCTCTCAACAGTGGGCTATGCTCACGAGCGCGACACTGCTGAGATTAACAAGGCTATCTACGGCAGCGAGGCACAGAAGATTATACCTTCTGACGTGAAGCTGCTGTGGTCTGCCAAGCCTCTCGACGGCACAAAGAACATCTTCGAGCTCCATGCACTGAAGGTTACCTCTACCTCTGGACGTGCTCCATTGGAGGGTGACGTAATAACCGACGCACGTGACGAGTTCGACAACTTCGGCCACCCATGCGTTTCAATGTCAATGAACAACGAGGGTGCACGTCTCTGGGCTCAGCTCACCAAGCAGAACGTGGGCAAGGCTATCGCCATCGTGCTCGACGGTGTGGTTTATTCTGCTCCACGTGTCAACGGCGAAATCTCTGGCGGTAACTCACAGATAACAGGTAACTTCACCATCGAAGACACCAAGGACCTTGCCAACACCTTGAAGTCTGGACGTATGCCTGCACCTGCACGCATCGTACAGGAAGAGGTGGTCGGTCCTACGCTCGGTGCACAGTCTATACAGCAGGGTATCGTTTCGTTCATCATCGCCTTCATACTGCTGATGATATACATGGTTTGCATGTACGACTTCATCCCTGGCATGATGGCTAACTGCGCACTCGTGGTGAACCTCTTCTTCACGCTCGGCATCCTGACATCGTTCCAGGCTGCGCTTACCATGTCTGGTATCGCAGGTATGGTGCTGTCACTCGGTACTGCCGTTGATGCCAACGTGCTTATCTACGAGCGTATCAAGGAGGAGCTGAAGGGTGGTCTCGGCATCAAGCAGGCTCTGCAGAAGGGTTACGAGAACGCTTTCTCCGCTATCTTCGACTCTAACCTCACGTCTATCATAACGGGTGTAATCCTCTATGTGTTCGGTACTGGTCCTATCCGCGGCTTCGCTACCACATGGATCATCGGTATCATCTGTTCGTTCTTCACCGCCGTGTTCCTCACACGTCTGGTTTACGAAAACCGTCTCAAGAACGACAAGTGGCTGAACCAGAACTTCACCACACGCTTCTCAAAGAACCTCTTGCAGGGACTTGACATCAAGTTCATGTCAATGTATAAGAAGACCTTCACCATCGTCGGCGTTGCCATCGTAGTGTTCGTGGCAAGCTTCGTGGTTCGCGGTCTGTCACAGTCTATCGACTTCACCGGTGGACGTAACTACGTGGTGACATTCGACAAGGCAGCACAGCCTGAGGAGGTGCGCGGTGTCATAGCTGAGGCTTTCCAGGGCTATAACACCAGCGTTATCGCCCTCGGCACCGACAACAAGACCGTGCGTATCTCAACCAACTACAAGATTGAGTCAAACGACCCGACAGTTGACGACGAGGCAGAGACAATACTCTACAACGCACTGAAGAAGGAAGGCGTGGTAAACCAGAAGGACGTGCAGGCATTCAAGAACCCTGACGTTCGCGAGGGTGGCTCTATCATCAGTTCACAGAAGGTAGGTCCGTCAGTGGCTAAGGACATCACCTACGGCGCTATCATCAGCGTGCTCTTCGCACTCGTAGCTATCTTCATCTACATCATGGTACGTTTCCGCAACGTGGCATTCTCAGTAGGTTCTACCTGTGCGCTGGCTGTCGATACCATCGTGGTGCTCGGTATCTACTCACTCTGCTGGGGCTGGATGCCGTTCTCACTCGAGATAGACCAGACCTTCATCGGCGCTATCCTTACCGTGATAGGTTACTCCATCAACGATAAGGTGGTGGTATTCGACCGTATCCGTGAGAACCTCAAGCTCCACACCAAGTGGGATACACAGTCAGTGTTCAACACCTCTATCAACCAGACTCTGGCTCGTACGGTGAACACCTCACTGAGTACCCTCATCGTGTTGCTCTGTATCTTCTTCCTCGGTGGCGACTCTATCCGCTCATTCTCATTCGCAATGATTCTGGGCGTGGTATTCGGTACGCTGTCTTCTATCTTCATTGCTGCACCAGTGGCTTACCTCACCCTGGGCAGAAAGATTGAGAACCGTCTGGAGAAGTAATACCGAACACGGTATATATATATAAATAAGGTGTAACCTCGCATGGGGTTACACCTTATTATATTATAGGCACTACGCTTTTATAAGCGAAATAAGTGCTACGCAGCTATTCTACAACCTCTCCGAACAGTGTGGCGCTGGTAGAGCCAGTAATCTTTACTTTTACTAATTCGCCGATGTGGTGGTTGCCTTTGTCAAAGACTACCATCTTGTTTTGTGAAGTTCTGCCGCAGAGCTGTTGGCGTGAGCGCTTGCTGTAACCTTCCACCAATACCTCAAACTCCTTGCCTTCGTCAGCCTTGTAGTTAGCGGCAGACAGTTCGTTCTGCAGGGCTATCATCTCGTTAAGGCGGCGTATCTTAACGTCTTCTGGCACGTCGTCAGGCAGATGCTTGGAGGCATACGTGCCTGGTCGCTCACTGTATTTGAACATGAAGGCAGAGGCATAGCCCACCTCCTTCATCAGTGAGAGCGAAAGTTGATGGTCCTCCTCCGTCTCGCTATGATAACCTACGAATATATCCGTCGTGATGGCGCAGTCGGGCACTATGCGCTTTATG
>JAFVBX010000039.1 GCA_017479675.1 Prevotella sp. | reverse complement strand
TAACGTTAACGGGACTCGAAGAGATGAGCCGCAGGCGAATAGCGAAAACGGGAATCTCACAATATTCCACCTGATGGGACAACACGTGAACTACCGCACGAAGTGTCCGAACTCGAAGAAGCGGTGGGGCGCGGACAGCTATCCTGACGATATGGACATGCCGGCGAAGCGCCGCAAGATAATGGCGGACTATGACAATGCGGTGTGGTATAACGACTCGGTGGTGAACCAGATAATAGAACGCTTCAAGGACAAGGAAGCAATAATAATCTATGTGCCTGACCACGGCGAAGAGGTGTTCGGACCTGGGGTGAGACATTTCTGCGGCAGGATGCACGATGCGGTGATAACGAAGCGGCTGGCAGACGAAGAGTTCAGGGTGCCGATGTGGATATACTGCACGCCACGTTACAAGGTGGCGCACCCAGATGTGTTCCAGGCTGTGAAGCAGGCGAAGGGCAAGCGGTACATGACGGATGCCACGTCGCACATGCTGATGGAACTGGCAGGGATACACAGCAAATACTACAGGGCGGACTATGACCTGCTGTCGCCCCGATATAACTCTGCGAGAAAGAGGATAATAAAGAACCAAGTGGATTATGACTCTCTTAAATAAAGAACAGTGTTCAGCCCTGCGCGGCATTGCCATCGTAGGCATCTTCATGCACAACTACCTCCATTGGCTGGGACCTATGGTGAAGGAGAACGAATATACCTTCACACAGCATAACGTAAGCCGCATGATGGCGGAGCTGGAGGCATTCGACCTGTCAACGCTCATTTACAACTTGTTCTCCTTCTTCGGACACTACGGTGTGCCGGTGTTCCTGTTCCTGTCGGGCTACGGACTGGTGAAGAAGTATGAGGGAACGGGAACGTTAACGGGAACGGGAAATTTTCTTTGGAAGCACTACATGAAGCTATTCCCCATGATGCTGCTGGGCTTCGTGGTGTTCGCTATGGTTGACTGGATGACGCCTGGGCACCATCACTGGACGTGGGTGGACATCATAGCGCAGCTCACCATGACGATAAACGTGCTGCCCGACCCTGACCATATCATCTGGCCTGGACCGTATTGGTTCTTTGGCTTGATGATGCAGCTGTACCTTATATATATATTGCTGCTCCACCGCCGCCACTGGGGATGGACGGTGGCACTGATTGTGGTGTGCACCGCCTTGCAGGCTATGTGCTTCTCCGACCCTGAAGGAGAGACGCTCAACCGCTTGCGCTATAACTGCATAGGCGGCATGCTGCCTTTCGGCATGGGACTGCTCGAAGCACGTTTTGAGGGTAAGGTAAAACCTGTAAACAATGCTACGCATCTGTTTCTCTTACTTGCCTCACTACTGCTCGTCGTGTCACTGTCGCTGAATTTCTGGGGGTGGCTGTTCGTGCCTGTGTTCGTCATAACGGCACACGTGGCGTTTGTGCGCCTCATGCCAAAGTCTGCCATACAGCCGATGGTGTGGATGGGGGGCTTGTCGGCGGCGATATTCGTGGCGCATCCTGTTACGCGTAAGATATTCATCCCTATATCTCGTCACGGCGACATACTCGACGGATTGGTACTATATATCGTGGCAACAATACTGGTGGCGATGGTGTTTAGAATTGTGATTAGGGAGTTAAGAGTTAAGAATTAAGAGTTAAGAGTTTAGGAGTTGACAATTATGAATTATGAACTGATAAAACTTACTCGGCCGCATCATTGGGTGAAGAACCTGTTCGTCTTTCTACCCATATTCTTCGGTCAGAAACTGTTGGACGTGCATCTGCTCTATAACGCTACGCTCGCCTTCCTGTCTTTTTGCTTTGTGGCATCGAGCATATACTGCTTCAACGACATAATAGACGTGGAGGACGACCGCAGACACCCTGTGAAGTGCCAGCGCCCTGTGGCGAGCGGCAAGATAAGCATGCCTGTGGCATACGGCATAATGGGTGTGCTGATGGTGATGAGTGTGGGGGTGCTGTTCTTTATCAGCGATGAGACGTTCCGCTATACCACGATAGCCGTGATAGTGGCATACTGGGTGATGGAGCATGCCTACTGCATACTGCTGAAGCGCTTCGCCATAGTGGATGTGTGCATTCTCTCCCTCGGCTTCATACTGCGCATACTTGCAGGAGGCATGGCAACGGGAACGGTGATAAGCCACTGGCTCATCATGATGACATTCCTGCTCACACTGTTCCTCGGCATAGCCAAGCGTCGTGACGACGTGCTGCGCATGATGCGCACAGGCATCCCCGTGAGACATAACACGAAACGCTATAACCTCACCTTCGTCAACGAGGCGCTCACCATAACGGGAAGCGTGATGCTGGTGTGCTACATAATGTACACGGTGTCGCCAGATGTGATGGCACAGTTCGACTCGCAATATCTCTATCTCACCAGTGCCTTCGTGGTATTAGGTCTGCTGCGCTACATGCAGCTTGCCGTGGTTGACGAGAAGACGGGCGACCCCACCAAGGTTTTGCTGCACGACCGCTTCACACAGTGTGTCGTCGTGGGGTGGATGGTATCGTTCCTTATTATTATTTACGTTTAGTTTAAGGTTTACTGTTTAAGGTTTACTGTTTAAGGTTTACAGTTTAAGGTTTACAGTTTAAGGTTTACAGTTTACAGTAAAAAAGTTCCGGCACCCTGATGAGTGTCGGAACTTTTTTTATTATTACTTCTTTGTCGTTTTCTTTGCTGCAGCCTTTTTGGCTGGAGCTTTCTTCTCTTCCTTGGCAGGAGCGACGTCTTCGTATTTGGCGAGCTTAGCCTGCAGACGTTCTATCTCCTTGTCCTTGGTCTCTATCTCCTTACCCTGGTTGGTGATGGTGGTAAGCATGTTGTCGAGTTCCTCATTGTCAATGCCGCCATAGAGGGTGCGGACGCGAGAGATGAAGTCGCCGAGGATGTTCATGTAGTTGGTGAACGCGTCGAACGGTCCGTCGTAGATGCCACGGTCGATGTTCCAGTTGGATGGCTTGGTCGTCATGAAACGGAAGTTGTTGGATGCCTGCAAGTAGTCCCAATCCTGCAAGAGGCGTGGGTCCTTGGCGATGAGCAGACGGTCGGCAACAGAGTAGAGCTTGTTGAATGCCTCACGCTGCATCTGGTTGCCCAGCCATACGGAGCAGTCGCGCTCTTCGTCAACCCATGAGAGAGAGTCGGGCACGTCGATAGAGCCGACACTCTTGTACTTGTCGAATACCTGTGACGGGGTGAGGAACTCCAGTCCTTTCTCCTTGGCGCAGGCAGGCAGAGCCTTGAGGAACTCAAGGATGTTGCTTGACAGAGGCTGTGCTATGCCGAGTGCTGACAGCTCCATGAAGATGTTGACTACCTGTTCCTGCTCTGGACATGACGCTATATTATTTATATAGGTGTCGGCAAAGAGCGGATAACCCTCCCATGAAGTATTGCTGAAGCGCAGTGAGATGTCGTCGGAGAGGTTGACGTCACGCAGCAGGAGCTTGAGGTTTGGCGCCATGTTACAGTTATAGACGAAGTGCGGTGACTTCCATCCGAGCACGTGCTTTGCTCCTTCCGTCAACATACCCTTATAGCCGAGTGCTGCCACCTGTGCACCAATCTCGTCGGTATAGATGAGGGAAGAGTTGCGCATCACGGTAGGACGCTTGCCGAAATACTCCTGTATCTTGTCTGACATCTTCTCTATGTCACGCTTGAAGCTGTCTTCGTTGGCAAGTCCTGCAAGACCGTGAGAATAAGGCTCAGTGAGGAACTCCACACAACCTGTCTCGTTGAGTTCCTGCAACTTCTCCAACACCTGTGGTGCGTGCATCTCCAACTGCTCCATTCCTACGCCTGACAGTGAGAATGCCACACGGAAATAGTCACCGTTCTGGCGAATCATCTCCAGCAGAGCATTGAGGGCAGGCATATATGAGTTCTCTGCTATGTATGATATGGAGCGTTCATTCTCATAGTCGTCATAGTAGTAGTGGTCTGTACCGATGTCAAAGAAACGGTAACGCTTGAGATGTATTATCTGGTGAATCTCAAAATATAGGCAAATCGTTTTCATATCTATTGTGAATTATGAATTGTGAATTTTAAATTATGAATTAGTTGGGGATATAGTTGCGTTGATACTCTTCATGGTCGAACCAACCCTTTGAGAGCAACTGGTCGTAGCACTGGCGGATGCGCAAGCCTACCTTCTCCCATGTTATTCCTGCTACCTCCTTGATGCCTTCTTCGGCAAGGTAGTCGTGGAAGCCTTGGTTCATACATACGGAGTAGATGGCATCAGCCATTGCGTGGATATCCCAGTAATCTACCTTCAGCACGTTGGTGAGTATCTCGCCGCATCCTGACTGTTTGGAAATGATAGACGGACAGCCACACTGCATAGCCTCAAGCGGTGCGATGCCGAACGGCTCAGACACTGACGGCATGACGAAGACGTCAGAGTTCTTGTAACATTCATATACCTGCTTGCCTCGCTGGAAACCAGGGAAGTGACACTTGTCGGCTATGCCATACTGTGCTGCAAGTTCTATCATCGCTGCCATCATATCGCCAGAGCCTGCGAAGCAGAAGCGTATGTTCTGCGTACGCTGCAGTACGAGTTTGGCAGCTTCGATGAAGTATTCAGGTCCCTTCTGCATGGTGATACGTCCGAGGTAGGTGACCACCTTCTCGTTAGGTATCTTGTGAGGCACTATGTCGAGATATTCCTGTGAGAGAGGATAAACGGCATTGTGCATTGCAACGCACTTGCGCGGGGCCTGATGATTCTGGTTGATTACCGTCTGGCGAGTCAGTTCCAATACGCACATGATACAGTCGGCGTGGTCCATGCCGTTCTTCTCTATGGAATACACGGTTGGGTTCACCTTTCCGCGTGAGCGGTCGAAGTCTGTAGCATGGACGTGTATGCACAGAGGCTTGCCTGACACCATCTTGGCATGAACGCCAGCAGGATAGGTGAGCCAGTCGTGGGCGTGTATCAGGTCAAACTGCTCTGAACGTGCCAGCACACCAGCAATGATAGAGAAATTGTTGATTTCATCGTGCAGGTTTCCAGGATAGCCACCGGCAAAGCCCATACATCCAAGGTCGTCAAGTCCCTGCATGTAGTTGAAGTCGGCATAGATATGGTCGCGGAAACGGTAATAGTCCTCTGCAGTATGACCCACAAAGCGGTCCTTGATGTTGTCATACTGCACGTCGCGCCATGCTATAGGCACCTGACTCATGTTAATGATTTTGAGGAATTTCTCCTCTTCACCCGTAGGCTTGGGCATACAGAAAGTAGTTTCCACATCGCCCTGTGCCGACAAGCCTTTGGTGATGCCGTATGAAGCTACAGCAAGACCGCCGTATATCTTAGGAGGGAACTCCCATCCGAACATTAGTACTTTCATAGTGAGAGTTTAAGTTTTTAATAGTTATACTTGTCAATAAGTTTCATGGTGCGCAGTATCTCTGCCACGTTCATGGAGAATGCCATAGCGCCACGTCCAGAGAATGGAGGGTTGCCGTCGAACAGTTCAGAAATGGTACCTGTTGCGTGGTACATCATCTCGTCTTCGAAGCCTACCATCTGGCGCTGTACGAAGCTGAGGCGCGTCCTCTTATATACCTTCAGGCATGCCTCCATGTAGAAGCCGCCGAGCCAAGGCCATGCCGTGCCTGAGTGGTATGCGAAGTCACGTCGTGTCTGGGCACCTACGTAGTTTGGATTATAGCCGCCGCTCTTCGGTGACAACGTGCGCAGTCCCTTTGGAGTGAGCAACTCACGGGTACAGAAGTCGAGCACCGTCTTCTGCTGCGCTGTCTCCAGTGGTGAGTGGTCCAGTGCAACGGCAAATATCTGGTTTGGACGCACGTTCCAGTCCTCTATGCCGTCTTCCCTGTAGTCGAAGAGATAGCCTGCAGGAGTGATGAACGTCTCTTGGAAAGACTTCTTTGCCTGTTCGGCACTCGCTTCGAGGTGTTCTGCGAAAGCCTTGTCCTTCTGCTGTGTAGCTATCTCTGCACCAAACTTCAATGCGTTGTACCACAGAGCGTTAAACTCAACGACATATCCAGTGCGTGGTACTACAGGCTTTCCACCCGCCACGCTGTTCATCCATGTCATTGGCATATCGCGTCCCTCTATGTGCAACAGTCCGTTGCTCATCAGCTGGAGGTTGATATGCTTGTTTGCCTCTATGTACTTTATCATGTTTACTACGAGCTTGCCATACTCCTTGTTGCATTTCTCAATGCCCCACTTCTTGGCATATTGCTGTATGCACCATATAGCCCACAGCATCACGTCAGGCTGCTCTATCTCATAGATGGAGACAGAGAGAGGCTTGCCTGTCATGAACTCGTTGAGCGCCTTTGTGGCAGTCTTCATACATGATGCGAAGTACTCATCGTCATCAGTGGCAAGGGTAAGTCCCGGCAGAGAAATGAAGGTGTCGCGCGCACGAACCTTAAACCAAGGAATACCTGCAAGGATGTATCTCTCATCACCTTGGCGGTAGTGCAGCTGCAGTGCTGCGTTTACCAAGGAATGGTAGAAGTTGTCGCGAGGAATGCGGTCAGCCACCTCGTCGTTGAACAGCTTCTTCAGTGACGAAGGTCTTGTACGAGACAGTGAAGCGGCAAAGATAACTTCCTCGCCTTTCTTCATGTTGATGTCGAAGTAGCCTGGCACATACAAATCCTCTACGCACTCATAGCCGCGCTCTGCCTCCTTGTAGTATTCCAATCCCTTGTACCAGTTTGGAGAGAACACGAACTCATTCTTGCGAGACGTCTGCATGTACAGTTCCGGGTAGTTGTCGTACATGGACGTTTTGATACCATTCTCTACTTCCTTGTAGTCTCTCTTCGCCTGATAGTTCTCATGCGTCAACTCATCGGCACGACGGAAGGCAAGGTAAGGTCTCAGTCTCAGCGTCACAGGAGAGTGAGCCTCGTCGATGGTGTAGCGTATGAGCACCCTCTCGTTGTAGGTCTCAAATATCACTTCCTTCCTCAATATAACGCCACCCACGCGGTAAATCCACGTAGGCACCTTGTCAAATTCGAAGGAACGGATGTACTTGTGACCGTTAGGGCTTACTGCGCCACCACGATAGAAGTGCAGACCGAGGTTGAACTCGGCACCGTGCTGTATCACCGATGCGTCGAGCGATGACAACAGCACATGGTTCTCATTGTCGATGGAGGGGATGGGTACTACTAACAGTCCGTGATACTTACGAGTGTTGCAGTCAACAACGGTGCTGCTTGCATAGGCACCAGAACGACTCGTCTGCAGGACCTCCTTCTTGATGGATTCCTGCAAGTTAGTCATGAGTGCCTTTTCAAATTTTAAATAGCTCATAGTTTTTCAATATCTAAGGCTTGGTTTATTATATTTTTAGGTTTCAGTAGCAAAAGTACGCAAAATATTTAAAACAAGCAAATTTTTTAGTAGTTTTTTAATATAAAGGGTAGATTTTTCAAAAAAAAGAAGTACCTTTGTGCTCGTAAATCTTGACAGCATGAGATACTTTAAGGTAATTATATTTTTTCTCAGCACGCTATATTCCCTGTCTTCTTCTGCGGTATTGAAAGAGGACAGTCTGGAAAATACGCTGCACGTATTGCGCAGCGAACTGATATCATACCACGACGACTATTCGCAGAAGCAGACCGTGATGCGTGCAGCAGGTCAGAAGGTGTTCAAAACCCTCATGGAGACCATGCAGAGCTCCAACCAGAACGCTCTGATGCTATACTCGCAGAAGGACGGCTATGTGTTCGACCTGTCATACGCCTGCCACGAGGCTATAGAGCAGTATCACGACTTCGAGCGAAAGATTGTACCTTTCCTGGAGTATGTTGACCAGAGCGACAATGAGGTGGCACGCTTCGACAGTCTGATAAACTGCTTGAAGACCATGCCTGTCATGATGCTCACGCCGCAGGCAAAGACCGACCGTAACGTGTGTCTTGCCCTTGCAGTCAACAGCCGCCGCATGGTGCAGGAAGACCACGAACAGCTGAAGGAGTACATATCATATTATAAGAATACGGAAAGTCGTCTGAAGAGCCTCAACGACTATGCCAACAAGAAGTACGGCGAGATACAAAGCAGCATCTTCGTAAATGGCGGCGACAGCTATCCTGCTATCATTTCGCGTTTCGGCTATTTCCTCTCGCAGACCAGGGAGAGCGTTGCCGACAAATATTTCTCCAACCAAGGAGTGCGCTCGCAGTGGGACAGCCGTTGGATAGTGGGGTTGTTCCTCGTCATCCTGTTCTACGGCTTCATCGCCGTGATGCTCAACCAGCTTGTGGTGCGCTGGCTCATCACCCGTCTGTTTAAGAAAGGCTATGGCTCGGCGAAGGTCGCCAACTGGTTTATGGAGAAGCGCACTATGGTCATCATGGCATCAACGGTAATTACCTTCGCCCTGATACTCGGAGTGGTGAAGGCTCTTGCAGACCAGAACTTCATACAGATGGCGGCAGGCTTGTTGGTGCAGTATTCATGGCTGTTGGGTGTCGTGATAATATCCCTTCTGCTCAGGGCAAAGTCTGACACCGCCGTACGTACTTTCCTCGTTTATCTGCCGCTGATAGTCAACGGCTTCATCGTCATAAGCTTCCGCATCATCCTTATCCCTAACGCCCTCGTAAATCTTATCTTCCCTCCCATACTGCTTATGTGCTGTTTGTGGCAGTGGTATGTGCTGAAGAAGTATAAGGATATCATCGATGTCAGCGACCGTACCTATGCCTATATCTCACAACTTGTCTTCATCGTATCACTGATAAGCTCCTTGGTAGGCTACACCCTGTTGTCTGTCCAGATACTTATATGGTGGATCATGCAGCTTACGTGCATACTCACTATCACCTGTGTGCGTGACTGGTATCGTGAATACTCCAAGCTCAACGGGCTGCATGACAAGCCCATCACCGAGAAGTGGCACCACAGCGCCATCTATTGGGTGGTGCTACCTATGTGCGGAGTATTCTCTGTTGTGCTGAGCCTGTACTGGGCTGCCGACGTGTTCAACCTCAGCGACCTAACCATGTCGCTCTTCACCCGCAGGTTCATCGATACAGAAAACTTCTCTGCCAGCATCTTCGGCATTGCCCAGGTGGTGTCACTGTGGTTTATCTTCAACTACATCAACCACACTGCCAAGGCATTTGCCAAGTATGCCCTTGAGAAGCGCGACCCTTCCAACGCAGCGCAGCGTTTTATGATGGTAAAGAACGTGATGCAGATATTCATCTGGGGTTTGTGGTTCCTTATCGCTATGGCTATGTTCCATGTGTCCAATACGTGGCTCGTGGTTATTTCCGGCGGTCTGTCAACTGGTATCGGCTTTGCATCAAAAGACATATTGGAGAATATCTACTACGGCATCTCGCTCATGATGGGACGCATAAAGATTGGCGACCTCATAGTGTGCGACGGCATCCGCGGTACTGTTGACAGTATCTCATACACCTCTACGATGATAAACACCGTTGACGGCTCCGTCATAGCGTTCCAGAACTCGCAGCTCTTCACTAAGAACTATAAGAACATGACACGCAACCACGGCTACGAACTCCATGTGCTCGATGTAGGCGTGGCTTACGGCACCGATGTCAAGAAAGCGCGTGAGGTCATCAAGGATGCAGTGCTCAAGCTTGACTGCGTCAACAAGCGTAAGGGTGTCAATGTTGTGCTCAAGGAACTGGGCGACTCAGCTCTCGTGCTGAAAGTCACGGTATGGGTAAACGTCTTCACGCAGTATGGCGACGACGGCATCATTCTCGAGGCTATATATGATACGCTCAATGCCAACAACATCGAGATACCGTTCCCACAGACGGATGTGCATATCAGGAGTTAAGGGTTAAAAGTTATGAAGCAGGGACTTATTACTTCTTACTTATTGCTTTTCGTTTGCTGCGTCGTGACGCAGAGTCGTGCCCAGTCGGCAGACTCACTTATCGTTGGCGATATGCGCAAGGCAGGCATAACCTTCTCCCACAACAACAGCCTCGTGTTGCTCACCCCAGGACAGGAGAAGTACGACGAGATGTTTGCCGTCATACGTCAGGCACGCAGCAGCATACATTTGGAGTATTTCAACTTCCGCAACGACTCCATAGCCAGTGCCCTATTCGACCTACTGGCAGAGAAGGCAAAGGAGGGTGTCGAAGTACGTGCGCTCTACGATGCCTTTGGCAATATGTCCAACAACCGTCCGCTGAAGAAACATCATGTTAAGGCTATAAGAGAGCGAGGCATAGAACTCTACGAGTTCGACCCCATCGGTTTCCCTTGGCTCAACCACGTATTCAGCCGCGACCATCGCAAGATTGTAGTCATTGACGGCAAGGTGGCATTCACAGGAGGCATGAACGTAGCCGACTACTACATCCACGGCACAAAGGTGGTGGGCGATTGGCACGATATGCACTGCCGCATAGAGGGCGACGAAGTCAACACACTACAGAAGATATTCCTCCGCGTGTGGAACAAGACGACGGGGCAGAACGTTCACGGTGCACAGTATTATCGTGGTACCCGTTCGCCTATCAAGGGTACCACCCTATCGGCTCCAGATGCTTACATTGACGGTGTAAAACTCGATACCACCGCCACTGCCTACCATAAGATGATAGGCATCGCCAACCGTGAGCCACACCTTACCAACAAGGTGATGAGGCAGTTCTACATTTCATGCTTCGACCGTGCGCAGGACAGCATAAAGCTCATAAATCCTTACATGTCGCTTACCCACTCCGTGAAGCAAGCCATCAAGCGCTGCCTCAAGCGTGGCGTCAAGGTGGAGGTAATGATGTCGGCAGTCAGCGACATACCGATGGAGCCAGATGCTTCATTCTATAACCTGCATTGGATGATGAAACGTGGAGCCCTTGTATATATATATGAAGGAGGGTTCCATCACACAAAGATAATAATGGTCGATGGAAAAGTGTCAACCGTAGGCAGTTGCAACCTTGATGCACGTTCGCTGAACTGGGATTACGAGGCGAATGCCATCATCATCGATAGTAACACCACGGCGGAACTCTCGCGCCACTTCGACCGTCAGAAGCCCCACTGCTTCATACTAACGCCCCAAAAGTGGGACGAATGGCGCTCACGGGGGCAGAAGACGTATGGTTGGTTTTCTAAAATGTTAAGTCCATGGCTGTAATAGATACACTTGACGCCTATTGGCAGGAGATATGTCGCATCCCAACTCTCACGGAAGATGAGGAGCGCGCTTTGGCAGTCCGCATAAAGCAGGGCGACGAAAAGGCGGTTGACCGTCTCGTCACGGCAAACCTACGTTATGTCGTCGCTCTGGCACGCCAGATGTCGGAGCATAGCGAGGTAAGCATCAACGATCTCATCAGCGAGGGCAACGTGGCAATGCTCGTGGCAGCACGCAGATGGGACCCTGACAAGGAGCCACGTTTCGTCAGCTACGCTGCCTACAGTGTCAGAAAAGCTATGACGGCAGCCGACGAGCCACTGGACATTCGCCGTATGTCAACCGATGCCCCCTTGCATCCCGGACAGAAGAACACCTTCGGCGATATGCTACGCGCAGGCAAGCCCATGACCGATGACGGTGCCGAGATGGCTGAGACGAGCTACGCCATATCCATTGCCATGAACAGCCTCAACGAGCGAGAGCGCGATGTCATGATGCACTTTTACGGCATCGGAACCGACGCTCAGATGACTATGGCAGAGATAGGAGAGCGCATGGACCTCAAACGTGAACGTGTAAGACAAATAAGAAAGACGGCAGAGCGCAAGCTGCGCCGCATAATGAAGAGACAATGAAAAGATTCCTCGTTTTGATAGCGTGTGCCATAATGTGTATGGCAGCAAGCGCACAGGAGACACAGACAAACCAGCAGTCCAAGGTGCTGCGCACAGTGCCACAGCTATATGCCTTTTCCGTAGGCATGTCGCCAACCGACTCCACCGTGTATATGTCCGATGTCCTCATCCTGAACAATGCACAGTTGGTGAAGTCCAACGGCTTCCTCGTGGGACGACAGGACTACTCATCGCAGTTCCGCAACTACTTAGCAGAGCTCGACATGCCCAACCGCACCTGTGCCACCATGTATAAGGAAAACTACAGGAACGCCTCCAAGGAGTACGACAAGATGAAAGCCGACTTTGAGAAGCGCGGCTTCAAGGTGAGGGTGATTGACCAGACAGAGTTCCGCTACATCGTGATACGCAACGACTGATACATAGACAGCATGTTTTACAGCATAGCAGGACATAAGGTTGAGATAGACTACGACCAGTCGCTCTTGCAGCGTCTGTTGCCATCGTTCACCCCTTTTCAGGTAGCTGATGATGGTAGCAAACCACTCATGCGTCTCGTGGTAATGAGCGAGCTCGCACCTGCTGCTGAGGGAAAGTATCGTCTCATCCGCGACGTCGATACCGGCAACGGCAAGACACGTGTCGATAGGCTTCATGACGGCGGCTATCAGTTCCTCGTCCGCGATGTCTACGACCGTCCCTGTGCCCTGCTTGTCACATCGCCCTACTTCAGCTGTTGCCAGGTGTCACTGCAAGGCGGACTTGCCACGCGCCGCTTCGCACTCAACAACGCCCTTATGCTCGCCTATGCCTTCAGTGCCGCACACCATGACACCCTCCTTATACACGCCTCTGTGGTACGCCATAAGGGTCGAGCATACGCCTTCACCGCCAAGAGCGGCACCGGCAAAAGCACCCATGTGGCAAACTGGATGCGCTACATCGAGGACTGCGACATCATAAACGACGACAACCCCGTGATACGCCTCATCGACGGCAACCCAGTGTTATACGGCTCGCCATGGAGCGGCAAAACGCCATGCTACCGCAACGTTAGCGCACCTCTTGGTGCTATCATGCTCATCGAACGTGACACCACAAACCATGTCCGTCCGCTGTCACCCATCATGGCGTTTTCAACGGTGCTTACCTCATGCTCTGCCATGAAATGGGACGAGGAGCTCTACCAGCAAGTATGTCGCACCTGTTCACGCTTCGTCGAGACAACCACAGTAGCAGCCATCCACTGCCTCCCCGACCGTGAAGCCGTAGAAGTATGCAAGAATGCAATTGCCTAACGAAATACTCATCCCCGAAGTAGCGCGTCTTGTCAGCGAAGGCAAGAGCGTCACCCTTCCCCTGCGAGGCTACAGCATGCGCCCCTATCTGGAGGACGGGCGCGACAAGGGCTTGCTCGTAAAACCCGATAAGCCATTAAAGGTGGGTGACGTCATACTGGCTGAGATAGCACCGCATCGCTATGCCCTCCACCGCATCGTCAAGATAGAGGGCGACGACATCGTGATGTACGGCGACGGCAATTTCTCACCAGAACACATCAAACGCTCCGACGTCCTCGCCATCGCTATTGGCTTCTACCGCAAGGGTAGCACAAGGCTCGACAGTGTCAATGCCCCACTCTACAAGCTCTATTGGCGTACATGGGTAGCCTTGCGTTCCCTTCGCCGTTACCTCCTTATCTTATGGCGCCTATGGCACTATCCCAAGGAGACGGTGCAGAGAATAATTAGAAAAATATCAACATAACGAATAACGAAAATCCCCAAAATAAACAATGCAAGTAAAATCAGGATTCAAACTTAATGAGGTATGTGACGAAACATTCCTCGTGCCGATGGGCGAGACCAACATCGACTTCTCCAAACTCATCGTGCTCAACGAGTCGTCCTTACTCCTCTGGCATAGGATGACTGAAGGTGACTTCACCACCGACGACTTGGTCAAAACGCTTCTCGAGGAATATGACGTTGATGAGCCAACAGCACGCCGTGACGTCGAAGCACTCATCAAACAGTTCCGTTCAGAGGGTGTGATTGTGGATTAGTAATTAAAACAAGAAAGAATATGTACAGAACTAACACCTGCGGAGAACTCCGCATAGACAATGTAGGCCAGACCGTAACCCTGGCAGGTTGGGTACAGGGTGTGCACAACCTCGGAGCTCTCACCTTCGTTGACCTCCGTGACCGTTACGGCATTACCCAGCTCGCCTTCAACGAAGATGCCCCTGATACACTCAAGGAGGCAGCAGCACACCTCGGACGCGAATATGTCGTTCAGGCAACAGGCGTAGTAGCAGAGCGCTACTCCAAGAACCCTAAGCTTCCCACTGGAGACATCGAGATTATCGTCTCTGAACTCACCGTCATCAGTGAGTCACAGACACCACCATTCACCATCGAAGATAATACCGACGGTGGCGACGAGCTGCGCATGAAGTATCGCTACCTCGATTTGCGTCGCCCTGTGGTGCGCAAGAACCTCGAGCTGCGTCACAAAATGACCATCCTCATACGCAACTTCCTTGACTCACGCCAGTTTATCGAGGTGGAGACTCCTATCCTCATAGGTTCCACACCTGAGGGTGCCCGTGACTTTGTAGTGCCATCACGCATGAACCCTGGGCAATTCTATGCCCTGCCACAGTCACCACAGACACTCAAGCAGTTGCTCATGGTGTCAGGCTTCGACCGCTATTTCCAGATAGCCAAGTGCTTCCGCGACGAAGACCTGCGCGCCGACCGTCAGCCAGAGTTTACCCAGATAGACTGTGAGATGTCTTTCGTTGAACAGGACGATGTCATTAACATCTTCGAGGACATGGCGCGCCACCTATTCAAAGAGATACGTGGTGTGGAACTGCCAGCCAAGCTGCGCCAGATGACATGGCATGAGGCGATGGCTAAGTACGGTTCCGACAAGCCCGACCTGCGCTTCGGCATGGAGTTCGTTGAACTTATGGACGTTCTCAAACTCGGCACCTTCCAGGTATTTGACAATGCAGAATACATCGGAGGCATCTGTGCCAAAGGCTGTGCCAACTATACCCGCAAGCAGCTTGACCAACTCACTGACTTCGTCAAGTCGCAGCAGGTAGGCGCCAAAGGGTTGGTATATATCAAACTCAATGACGATGGCACCATCAAATCCTCCGTTGATAAGTTCTACAGCCCAGAGCAGTTACATGCTGTAGCCGACAAGATGCAGGCAAAGAAGGGTGACCTCATCCTTATCCTCTCAGGTGACAACGCCAACAAGACACGCATACAGCTCTGCTCACTGCGTCTTGAGATGGGCAAGCGTCTCGGCTTGATGGACAAGGATAAGTTCGAATGTCTGTGGATTGTTGACTTCCCGCTCTTTGAGTGGAGCGACGAGGAACAGCGTCTCATGTCAACCCACCATCCGTTTACTATGCCCAATCCTGACGATATACCTCTGCTTGACACCGATCCAGCAAAGGTTCGTGCCAAGGCATACGACTTTGTCTGCAACGGCATCGAGGTAGGCGGTGGCTCTCTGCGTATCCATGACGGCAAGCTACAGGCTAAGATGTTTGAAGTACTCGGCTTTACCCCAGAGCGTGCTATGGCACAGTTCGGCTTCCTAATCAATGCCTTCAAGTTTGGTGCGCCGCCTCATGCAGGTCTCGCCTTCGGTCTCGACCGCTTTGTCAGCATCATGGCAGGTCTCGATTCCATCCGTGACTGCATCGCGTTCCCAAAGAACAATAGTGGCCGTGACGTCATGCTCGACGCCCCCTCTGCCATCGACCAGAAGCAACTCGACGAACTGCAGATAGCCCTCTCTGCCCCAAAGCAATAATTTTGCATACATGAAGCTACCGGACATACAACTGAATAACGTATCGAAATATCGCGGAGATCTGATGGGCTTTGCCATAATCATCGTTATGCTCTTCCATGTGAGTCTGTCACAACGCAGCCCGTGGTTCGGCTTGAGGAGGATGGGCAACCTTGGTGTTGACATCTTCTTCTTCCTCTCTGGCATAGGGCTGTGGTATTCGTGGAGTAAGCAGCAGTTGTATGGCAAGTTCTACCTTAACCGTGCCTTGCGCATATACCCTGCGTGGCTCATTATAGCAGGTTATTTCTACCTTAGTCGCTTCACGACGGCGCATCCCTCATATCGTCTTCCATTCGGAGGTACAGGAAGTGTCACTGCGGACAGTTGGATAGACTTGGTCGGAGACCTGTTATTTAATTGGGACTTCTGGCTCTATGACGAGCTGACGTTTTGGTATGTTCCTGCTACAATGATGATGTACCTCTTCGCCCCCCTCTTCATGCAACTGTTGCGCAAGGATAGGGTATTCCAATGGCTCACAGTGCTGCCACTGATGTGGTGCATCATAATGATGTACGTGGTACCTGTGCACAAGGCTGTAGGACACATAGAAATTTTCTGGAGCCGCATACCTGTCTTTATGCTCGGCATCTGCTGTGCCGAGGCGGTGAGGCAGAAGGCTGTGCTCAACAAGCGTGCCTGGTGGATGGTCATAGGCTTCTTTGCCCTGAGTCTGTGGGCATGCGTATGGCTTGAGCAGAACAGGCACGGCAGGTTCCCTCTCTACACGGAGAGGATGCTTTACATTGTGCTCGCCATAACGACGATACTGATAATGGCAAGGGTATTCGACCTGCTTGCAGAAGGCAAGCTGAGGCTCGTAAACGTATTCTTCAGTTGGGTGGGAGGTTTCTCCCTTGAACTCTACCTCGTGCATGTGGAGTTCATCATGAAGCCATTGGAGCGCCAGCATCTTGGCTACTGGCCTACGTTCTGGATAACGCTCGCAATCTCTTTGCCCATAGCATGGCTAATACACAAGGCTTGTGAGAAGATTATCAACAAAATAAAAGTCTATATATGATAAGAATCGGAATGGGATATGACGTCCACCAACTGGTGGAGGGCAGAGACCTCTGGTTGGGTGGAATAAAGATAGAACACACACACGGACTATTGGGACACAGTGATGCCGATGTGCTGATACACGCTATATGCGATGCCTTGCTCGGCGCAGCCAATATGCGCGACATTGGCTATCATTTCCCTGATACTGCAAAGGAGACAGACGGCATTGACTCGAAGATACTGCTAAGAAAAACAATCGAGCTTATAGCCACAAAGGGCTACAAGCTCGGGAATATCGATTGTACAATATGTGCCGAACAGCCTAAGCTGAACCCTCACATAGAGGAGATGAAACGATGCCTTGCAGAAGTGATGGATACCGACATCGACAACGTGAGCATCAAGGCAACCACAACGGAGAAGCTTGGTTTCACAGGTAGGAAAGAGGGTATCAGCGCCTACGCCGTAGCCCTCATCGAAAAACAGTAATGTCCTAATAATGCTATAGCATAGCTGTACTAAAGGTACAGATATGCTTTTGTTTTTGAGTTGCTATTCTTCTCTGATGGATTCGGTACCGAATTTGACGAATTCGGTACGGAATTGAGCGAATTCGGTACCGAATTCAAAAGAGGGGTTTTACCTTATGTGAGGCAATGATGTCGTTTCTGCAGCTTTATTTTATCGCAGTTATAACCACTGCTGCCATTGTTGCTATGGTAGAGCCTATGCTAACCCACATGGATGCCGACTGAGTATTCGGAGTGGTGTGGCGCTCTGGCAACACTATCTCGCATCCAGGCTCCACCTTTGCACCGTCCTTCACCATCTGGGCGCTACCATTCTGATAGACTATATACGCCCACTTGCGGTTTGTCCTGCCACGTGCTCCTCCCTGCTGCATGTAATATTTTATTCCCTTACCCTTAATGTAAGGCACGGTATTGGCATTGGGCACTGCCCCAGAAATCTTTACTGTATTATTTGCTTCCTCTACTATGAGACGGTCGCCGTCGCGCATGATGATATCGTCAGCACAGCCTGGTTTCTCCAATGAGTTTTTAAGGTTTACAGCAACCTTATAGACATCTTCGTTGAGATATTTCTCGCGAGTGAGAGAGTCGGCAAAGAGATACTTGTCGTCAGCACCTGCAGATGACACCGATGCGTAGGTATTGGCACGGTCAGCACGCGTAGAGATAAGCGTATTGTCCCTACGACGAAGTTCCTCGTCGTTCATCTTACGTATGATATAGGTGCCGTTGGATGCAGCACGCGAGGTAATGCCTCCAGCCATCTTTAGCACGTCACTCACGCGTACATTATTATTACTTAGTCCGTAGAAACCTGCTGATACAACCTCACCCTCAACACACACGTTTGACTGCTCGGTGTAGCCTGCCGACTTTGTTACATACACCTCGTCGAACGGCTGAAGCTTGAATCCTGCCTGACCGTCAACCACGAAGCCGTCAACAAGTGTCATTTCGAATGTCTGCGAACGCATTTCCTGCTCCTGACCTGTCTGTGGGGCAGCACCCAGTATGCGACGATTAACCTTCACCTTGTTTGAAGCACCATTCTTCATGCCTCCTGCCTGAAGTATGAAGTCCTCCACCGTCATGCCATCAGCATACTGGTAGGTGCCAGGATAATAAACCTCGCCATATATCTTCAGCTTGCGCTCGTCATTAAGGTCTTTCTTGGAAGGTATGAAGAGCACATCCTCGTTACACAAAGGAATGTCTGCTACCGTACCGTTGAGTATGCCCTGCACGTCAACAGCCAGCACCTCAAGGGTGCGGTCTGCCTTCATGCGGTGCATCACGGCATGCTGACTGAAGGCGTCCTCACTCAGTCCGTCAGCTGTCTCTATAAGTCCCTTGACGGTGGTGACATCGCCACCAAGCTGATACAGGCCTGGACGGAACACTGCACCCTTCAACTCAACCGTATTGGAGAAGCGCGAGAGGATTGCATCAACGCTTACCGAGTCTTCGTCATTGACGCGGAACGAAGCCATATCAAACTCCGTCACATTATATACGCCGAACTCCTTGCCGTTCTTGCGTAGCAGGCGCACACTCTTGGTGTAGGCATCGCCAGTGAAGCCTCCAGCGTACTTGAGGAGAGTCTGCACGCTCTCTGACTTCTTCATCTCGTAGTACATCGGACGCTTTACCTTACCAGTGATGTTGACAAGGCAATCATACGGTCCTACCACGATAACGTCATTGTCGGCGAGACGAACGTTACCCGTCAGTTTGCCATTAAGAATGTAGTCATAGATATCTACGTTGGAAACCAGACGTCCGCCACGATACACCTTAATGTTACGCAGAGTACCTATCTCGCTTGTGCCACCTGCCATGTAGAGGGCATGAAAAACACTGGCAAAGGCAGACAGTGTGTATGTGCCAGGAGCCTTCACCTCACCCATCACATTGACCATAATAGTGCGCGTCTGACCTATGGTCAGCTTGATGTTTGAAGAGGAATAGCGGGCACCAAGCGTGGAGCGCAGGCGAGCATTAGCCTGACTCACGGTCAGTCCGCTGACCTGCACGGGACCGAAGCCGTCGATATTGATGTATCCGTCAGGGCTCACCGTTGACTGAACGCTTTTCTGCGAAGCGCCGTAGATGTCAATATACACGGCATCGCCAGGCCCCAAGACGTAGTTTTGAGGTGTGGCGATGTTCATATTAGGTTCAAATGAGAGATTCTTATTGTTGAAAATGTCGCGACCGAACACTTTCTTGCCAGGCTTCTTCATCACGTCCAACTTGTTACGGCTGGCATCATCAGAGGCATCGGGCATGAAGTCATTGAGTGCAGCGAGCATCTGGTCTTCCTCGCTATCATCGTCTCTGTCCCCTATCCTGCCTGAAGGAAAGTCATCCGTCATGTCCTTACCGACTGTATTTGCACCGGTTTTATTGATTTCTTCACGCTGTGAAGTACCATTGGCAGTACGCTGACGACTTACGGAACCTGTAGTCTCACCGCTACGCTCATTGCGTTGTTCACTACCCAAAGAAGAGCCTGCCGCCCCCTGATACTGGCGGCGAAGTTTCTGGATGCGTGACACTGTGACCCCCCTCTGCATCAGTTTGGTGACAATCTGAGCCTGTGAGGTACCTTTCTTCTGCTCTTTCTGTACGAAAGTAATAATCTGAGAGTCTGACATTGACTGTGCCATTACATTAGTAATGCCCATCAATGCCACAAGTGTAATTATAATAAATCGCTTCATCATACTGTGATTTTTCTTTACAAGAATAACGTAGGCTACACCTTTTTTATTGTATTAGTGGATGCAAATATTTTGCCGTTTCGTTATTTTGTTGTAATTTTGCACCACAAAAACGATACAAACGATGATTGACGTCAAAGACATACACAAGTCCTTTGGTAAGCTAAAAGTGCTCAAAGGCATAGACCTACACATAGACAAGGGCGAGGTGGTGAGCATCGTTGGACCAAGCGGTGCAGGCAAGACTACCCTTCTGCAGATAATGGGAACACTTGACAAGGCTGACAGCGGCAAGATACTCATCAACGGGGTAGATGTAGGAAGCATGTCGTCAAACAAATTGGCTGACTTTCGTAACAGGAACATCGGCTTTATCTTTCAGTTTCACCAGTTGCTACCAGAGTTCACCGCCGAAGAAAACATACTGATTCCAGCACTAATAGCAGGCACAAAGAAGAGCGAGGCAAAAAAACGCGCCCAAGAATTACTCTCATTCCTTAACCTCAGCGACAGGGCACACCACAAGCCTGCCGAACTGTCTGGAGGCGAGAAGCAGCGCATAGCCGTGGCACGTGCCTTGATAAACAACCCTGCCGTGGTGTTTGCTGACGAGCCCTCAGGCTCTCTCGACTCGCAAAACAAGAAAGAACTGCACCAGTTATTCTTCGACCTGCGAGAGAAATACGGCCAGACATTCGTCATAGTTACCCACGACGAGGAACTATCAAAGATAACTGACAGGACAATACACATTGCCGACGGCATAATAAGTTCACACGACATCAACGAATAACTACCATATGGCACAACTGAAACTCGGACAAAAAAATACACTGAAGGCTGCATGGAAGGTGGATTTCGGCATGTACCTTGAAGGTGGCGGATACGACGGCAAGATACTATTGCCCGAACGCTATGTACCTGAAGACCTGGAGGTTGGCGACGATATTGAGGTATTCCTATACCTCGACAACGAGGAAAGGCTAATTGCCACCACGCAAGAGCCCAAGGCTATGGTGGGCGACTTCGCATATCTCGAGGTGGCATGGGTAAATCAGTATGGTGCTTTCCTCGACTGGGGACTGATGAAAGACCTGTTTTGCCCTTTCCGTGAGCAGAAACGCAGGATGCAGCAAGGACAATCGTACATAGTTCACGTACACATAGACGAAGAGAGCTACCGCATAATGGCATCGGCAAAAGTGGAGCGTTTCATGCAACCGCTCCCCCGTGAGTATGCCGTAGGACAAGAGGTGGACCTGCTTATATGGCAGAAGACCGACCTTGGCTTTAAAGTCATCATCGATAACGCCTATGCCGGATTGATATACGACTCACAAGTGTTTCAGTATCTTCATACCGGCGACCGCGTGAAAGGTTACATCTCACGCATACGTCCAGACGGTAAGGTGGACTGTGCACTGCAAAAGTCAGGACGTGAGCACACCACCGATTTCTCTGCCAGACTGCTGAGATATCTTGAAACGCGAGGCGGAAGATGCCATTTAGGTGACAAAAGCGATGCCGAGGAGATAAAGGCACAGTTCGGGGTAAGCAAACGTACATACAAACAAGCCATCGGCGACCTCTACAAACGTCACTTAATCGACATAACCGAAAGCGGAATAGTACTATTATAACTGGAAATTATTAAAAAAGTTTAAAATCAGATTGCTGCAAATATAATTACTTTGCCAATTCAGAAAAAAGTCGTACCTTTGCACACTGTTTGGAATAAGTATCACTTAACGATCTCAAAAATTAACGGATAGCAATGTCTAAAATTTGTCAAATTACCGGCAAGAAGGCAATGATCGGTAACAACGTTTCTCACTCAAAGCACCGCACAAAGCGTACTTTCGACGTGAACCTCTTCTCTAAGAAGTTCTACTATGTAGAGGAGGATTGCTGGATTAGCCTCAAAATTTCTGCTGCCGGCCTGCGTATGATCAACAAGGTTGGTCTGGATGCAGCACTTAAGCAAGCTGTAGCAAAGGGCTACGTAGATTGGAAAGATATTAAAGTAATAGGAGAATAAGCACCATGGCAAAGAAAGCAAAAGGTAATCGTGTACAGGTAATTCTCGAGTGCACAGAGATTAAGAACAGCGGTTTGCCAGGTACAAGCCGTTACATCACAACAAAGAACCGTAAGAACACTCCAGAGCGTCTTGAGTTGATGAAGTACAACCCAATCCTCAAAAAGATGACTCTTCACAAGGAGATCAAGTAATCACGATTCAACGTTTTTAACAATTTAAAACCAAACAATAGACTATGGCTAAGAAAGCGGTCGCTACCCTCCATGAAGGCTCATCGGACGGTCGCGCTTATACAAAGGTTATAAAGATGGTGAAGAGCCCTAAGATGGGTGCTTACATCTTTGACGAGCACATGGTTCGTAACGAGGAAGTTGACGCATTCTTCAAGGGATAAAGAAAAAAAAAATCCTTAGCAGGAATTCGTACTTATAAAGATAAGAGGTTGCATTCGTTTTTATAAAGCGTATGTAACCTCTTTTTGTTCTCTATACAACAAAACCATCAGACAATGGAGAAATTCAAGGTTGTAATAGTCGAGGATGTCCCTCTTGAAATGAAAGGAACAGAGGGCTTGCTGAAAGCCGAAGTGCCAGAAGCCGAGATAATAGGCACTGCGCAGACAGAGGGGGAATACCTCAAACTTATGAGGACAGCAGAGCCTGACCTGGTGCTGCTCGATCTGGGACTGCAAGGAAGCACCACCATCGGAGTGGAGCTTTGCCGCAATACCAAGGCAGAGCACAAAAACGTGAAAGTGCTCGTCTTCACTGGCGAGATACTCAACGAGAAGCTGTGGGTGGACGTACTCGATGCAGGAGCTGACGGCATAATACTAAAGACGGGCGAGATGCTGACGAGGACCGACGTGATGAATGTCATGGCAGGTAAGAAATACGTGTTCAACCAGCCCATCATGGAGATTATCGTCGACAACTTCCGCGACGGCATCACGAGAGACATTCTACGCCAAGAGGCAAGCATAGGCTACAACATTGACGAGTACGACGAGCGTTTTCTCCGACATCTCGCCTTGGGATATACCAAAGAACAGATAACGGGACTTCGTGGAATGCCATTCGGAGTGAAGAGCTTGGAGAAAAGGCAGTCGGACCTCATACAGAAACTATTCCCCAATGGGCACAAGCAGAGCGTCAATGCCCTGCGATTAGTGACGAGAGCGTTCCAACTGCACATTCTCGACCCTGAAAATCTCGAAGCAGACGAAGAATAAGAAAAATAATTACTCATTTTTTTGGTTAATCGCCATAAAATGAGTAATTTTGCATTCAATTTACGCGCACACACGTACAACAATTAAAAACAACGAAAACAATTATGAAGAATAAACTCCGCAGCAGTGTCTGCACCGAAGGTCGCCGTATGGCAGGGGCAAGAGCACTGTGGGTTGCCAACGGCATGAAGCACGAACAGTTTGGCAAGCCGATTATAGCAATCGTAAACTCTTTCACTCAGTTTGTACCAGGACATACCCACCTGCACGAGATAGGACAGATTGTGAAGAAGGAGATAGAGGCTCTTGGTTGCTATGCTGCCGAGTTCAACACGATAGCCGTTGACGACGGCATAGCAATGGGACACGACGGCATGCTCTACTCACTGCCTTCACGTGACGTCATAGCTGACTCTGTGGAGTATATGGTAAACGCTCACAAGGCTGACGCCATGATATGCATATCCAACTGTGACAAGGTGACACCTGGTATGCTTATGGCAGCAATGCGCCTCAATATCCCTGCAGTGTTTGTTTCAGGTGGTCCTATGGAGGCTGGACAGTACAAGGGCGAGAATGCAGACCTTATCACAGCTATGATTAAGGGTGGTGACCCTACCGTTTCAGACGAGGAACTAGAAGAGGTAGAGAAGTGTGCCTGCCCTGGTTGCGGTGCTTGCTCCGGAATGTTCACTGCCAACTCCATGAACTCACTCACTGAGGCTATCGGACTTTCTCTGCCAGGCAATGGCTCTATCCTTGCAACCCACGTAAACCGCATACAACTCTTCAAGGATGCAGCTAAGCTCATCGTAAAGAACGCCCTTGCTTACTACGAGGACGGCGACGACTCTGTACTTCCACGCTCCATAGCTACACGTCAGGCATTCCTCAATGCCATGACACTTGACATTGCTATGGGTGCTTCAACCAACACCGTGCTTCATCTGCTTGCAGTAGCGCAGGAAGGCGAAGTTGACTTCAAGATGTCAGACATCGATGCACTGTCACGTAAGGTGCCTTTCCTTTGCAAGCTCGCCCCTAACTGGCAGAAGTATTCTATTCAGGAGGAGAACCGTGCCGGCGGCATCCTCGGTATCCTCGGCGAACTGGCTAAGGGCAACCTGCTCGACCTCTCATGCAAACGTGTCAATGGTGCCACCCTCGGTGAAGACATCAAGAAATACTCTATCACAGGCGACACTATCGACCCAGAGGCATCACGCATATACCATTCAGCACCAGGACGCAAGTTCTCTAACGTCATGGGTTCACAGGATGCTCAGTGGGAAACTCTCGACACAGACCGCGTCAACGGCTGTATCCGCGACATCGAGCACGCATACACCAAGGACGGTGGCATGGCTGTTCTCTTTGGCAACATCGCACAGGACGGTTGCGTAGTAAAGACTGCAGGTGTAGCCCCAGAGCTGTGGCACTTTGAAGGTCCTGCCGTAGTATTCGACTCACAGGAAGATGCTTGCGAGGGAATCCTCGGCGGTAAGGTAAAGAAAGGCGATTGTGTTGTTATTACCCATGAAGGTCCTAAGGGAGGTCCAGGTATGCAGGAGATGCTCTACCCTACTTCCTACATCAAGTCAATGCACATGGGTAAGGAGTGCGCCCTCATCACCGACGGACGTTTCTCTGGCGGCACATCAGGACTTTCTATCGGTCATATCTCACCAGAGGCCGCAAGCGGCGGTAATATCGGCAAGATAAAGGACGGTGACATCATCATTATCGACATACCTTCACGTTCTATCAACGTAAAGCTTTCCGATGAGGAACTCGCAGCACGTCCACAGCAGCCACTGAAGCGCAACCGCGTGGTAAGCAAGGCTCTCCGTGCATATGCACAGTCTGTTTCATCAGCTGACAAGGGCGGCGTAAGAATTATAGATTAACAAAATACAGGAAATATAGGAACTATAGACACTATTGCCACTATAGGAACTATCAAAAAGAAAACAAAAAGCAATGGAAAAAATAACTGGTGGAGAAGCACTGATGCTAGCACTCAAGGCTGAAGGCGTAAAGACTATCTTCGGCTATCCCGGTGGAGCCATCATGCCTACCTACGATTCTCTGTACGACTACACCCGTGGTGAAAAGAAAGCTTTCGACCACATCCTTGTGCGCCATGAGCAAGCTGCGGCACACGCTGCCGAGGGCTATGCACGTGTAAGCGGCAAGGTCGGCGTCACCCTCGTAACATCTGGTCCTGGCGTTACAAACACCCTCACAGGTGTTGCAGATGCCATGATGGACTCTACTCCTATCGTGGTCATTGCAGGTCAGGTGGCAACAAGCGTGTTGGGTAGCGATGCCTTTCAGGAGGTGGACCTCGTTGATGTGGCACAGCCTATCACGAAGTGGGCTTACCAGATACGTTCTGCTAAGGATGTAGCGTGGGCTGTTAGCCGTGCATTCTTCATTGCACGCTCAGGTCGTCCAGGTCCTGTTGTGCTCGACTTCACCAAGAACGCACAGACAGAGAAGATAGACTACAAACCTGCAAACGTGGATTTCATCCGCAGTTATGTGCCTTACCCGGAACCTAAGGAGGAAGACCTCAAGGCTGCTGCCGAACTTATCAACAACGCAAAGAAACCTCTCGCACTTGTAGGTCAGGGTGTTGAGTTGGGCAACGCACAGGAAGAGCTTCGTACATTCCTTGAGAAAGCCGACATCCCAGCAGGTCGCACCCTTATGGGACTCTCTGCCCTACCCTCTAACCACAAGCTCAACATGGGTATGCTCGGCATGCACGGTTCTTACTCCGTAAACCTCAAGGAGCAGGAAGCCGACGTGCTGATAGCTATCGGCATGCGTTTCTCCGACCGCGTTACTGGTAACCTTGAGCGTTATGCCAAGCAGGCTAAGATAATACACCTCGACATCGACCCGTCAGAGATAGACAAGTGCGTGAAGACGACAGTATCTGTCGTTGCCGACTGCAAGGTCTCACTCCCTGCACTCACCGCATTGGTCAACAAGGCTGACCACTCTGATTGGAAAGAGTCTTTCCAGCCGCTGCGCCAAAAAGAGATAGAAAACGTAATCACCCCTGCAACGAAACCTACTTCAGGTCCTCTACTCATGGGTGAGGTGGCTCACGCTGTTGCCAAGGCAACAAACTCCGAGTCCGTACTCGTTACCGACGTAGGTCAGAACCAGCTAATGTCTGCCCGTTATTTCAAGTACCACAAGAGCCGCAGTATCATAACATCAGGCGGCATGGGTACTATGGGCTACGGTCTGCCGGCTGCTATGGGTGCCACATTCGGAGCACCCGACCGTACCATCTGTTGCTTCATGGGCGATGGTGGTTTGCAGATGATGATTCAGGAGTTTGGCACCATCATGGAGCACCATATCCCAGTAAAGATGGTTCTGCTCAACAATAACTACCTCGGCAACGTGCGCCAGTGGCAGGACATGTTCTTCCATCATAAGCAGTCGTTCACGCCTATGACCAACCCCGATTTCGGCAAGGTGGCAGAGGCTTACGGCATAGCATACCGTTGCTGTGCCGAGCGCGAAGACCTGCAAGATGCCATACAGGAGATGCTCAACACCGACGGTCCGTTCCTTCTCGAAACCGTAATCAAGCCTGACGCTAACGTAGAACCTATGACTGCACCAGGCAAAGCGGTTGACGAAATGATACTTAACATTGATTGCTGATAAAATAATGGACAATACATTCTTTACCTTACAGGTATATACAGAGAACACAGCGGGTATGCTGAACCAGATTACTGGTGTATTCACCCGCCGTCAGATAAACATCGAGTCTCTCAATGTGTCGCCTTCGTCTATCAAGGGCATACACAAATACACCATCACCGTTTACAGCGATGAGGAGACCATTAAGAAGGTCGTGAAACAGATAGAGCGAAAGATTGACGTAGTCAAGGCACATTATTATACCGATACGGAGATTTTCCACGTAGAGGTGGCACTCTTTAAGTTGTCAACCGACAAAGTGTTGGAAAATCCCAACATCACCCGTGCCATACGCCATTCACAAGGCAGGATTACGGAGGTGAACTCCACCTTCTGCACAGTTGTGTGTGAAGGAACGACAGAAGAAATCGTTTCACTCTTCCACGAACTGCGCAAGACTCCCGACTGTGTGCTTCAGTTCACACGTTCAGGTCGTATCGCCGTGACACGTTCCTGCCAGGAAGAGGTAAGCAAATTCTTACACGAAAGAGCAGAAGAAATCTGATGGACAAGACTTCACCACTATATCACACCATCGCCGATGCCTTCCATTGCGACTTCCAGCACCGCATGTGCCTGGGACATCTGTGCAACGACCTGCTCAATGCCAGCGACATGCACTCCACGCAGCGCAACTTCGGCATGACATACCTCAACACTATCGGCAAGACATGGGTGCTCTCACGCCTCGCAATAGAGTTGGAGGACATTCCATTGGAGCACGACAAGTTCTACATCGAGACGTGGGTGGAACATGCCATGAAGTATTTCACCAAGCGTAACTGGGCTATTGTGTCAGAAGACGGCAGCAAGGTCTATGGCTACAGCAAGAGCATCTGGGCGATGATTGACACCACCACGCGTGAGCCGCAGGATATCCTCGCCATCAACGACGGCAAGATTCTCGACTACCTCTACCCCGAGAAGGAGTGCCCTATCAAGGACGTGTCACGAGTGAAGACACCAGAGATGACCGAATACACGGAGTTCCAAGTGCAATATGGCGACATCGACGTCAACTGTCACCTCAACTCCATGCGCTACATAGACCACGTCATGGACACTTTCCCCCTCGACTACCTGCGCTCACACATAGTGAAGCGTGTCGAGATAGCCTATGTGGCAGAAGGACACTGGCACGACGTTATCCGCATCTATCACCTTGCCAACGACGACCAGCACTATTTCCGTCTGGCACGCAAGGAAGCCGACGGCAGCGAGACAGAACTGAGCCGCGTGCTGATGAGTTTTCGCAATAACGACATTACGAAATAACAAACAATAATAAACTTTATTAACAACAAAAAACTTAAACAACAATGGCAAAAATGAATTTTGGTGGCGTTATCGAAGAGGTAATGACACGTGAAGAATTCCCACTTGAGAAGGCTCGTGAAATCCTTAAGGACGAGACCATCGCAGTTATCGGTTACGGCGTACAGGGACCTGGTCAGGCTTGCAACCTCCGCGACAATGGCTTCAACGTTATCGTTGGTCAGCGTCAGGGCAAGACCTTCGAGAAGGCAAAGAACGACGGTTGGGTACCAGGCGAGACTCTCTTCTCTATCGAGGAGGCAGCAGACAAGGGTACCATCATCATGTGCCTGCTCTCTGATGCAGCCGTAATGTCAGTATGGCCAACCCTCCAGAAGTACCTCACTCCTGGCAAGGCTCTCTACTTCTCTCACGGTTTCGCTATCACATGGTCTGACCGCACAGGTTGCGTTCCTTCAAAGGATATCGACGTTATCATGGTAGCACCTAAGGGTTCTGGTACATCTCTCCGCACCATGTTCCTCGAAGGTCGCGGTCTTAACTCTTCATACGCAGTTTATAACGATGCTACAGGCAAGGCTCTTGACCGCACACTGGCTCTCGGTATCGGCATCGGCTCAGGTTACCTCTTCGAGACAACCTTCCAGCGCGAGGCTACCTCTGACCTCACTGGTGAGCGTGGTTCACTGATGGGTGCCATCCAGGGTCTGCTCCTTGCTCAGTATGAGGTGCTCCGCGAGAATGGTCACACACCTTCTGAGGCATTCAACGAGACTGTTGAGGAGCTCACTCAGTCACTCATGCCTCTCTTCGCTGAGAAGGGTATGGACTGGATGTATGCTAACTGCTCTACCACAGCACAGCGTGGTGCACTCGACTGGTATCCACGTTTCCACGATGCAATCAAGCCAGTAGTACAGCAGCTCTATGAGTCAGTAAAGAGTGGTAATGAGGCACAGATTTCTATCGACGCTAACTCAAAGCCTGACTACCGCGTAGGTCTTGAGAAGGAACTCGCTGCCCTCCATGATTCTGAGATGTGGCGCACAGCTGAGACTGTTCGTCAGCTCCGTCCTGAGAACAACTAATCGTTAGTATAAAGTATATAGTGAAAAGCGCAGCAGCTTAACTGGCTGTTGCGCTTTCTTCGCTTAATAGCAAATCACATTATTATATATACACTACAATGAAAAAGACAATACTAATGGTAGCTATGGCATCATTATCACTCACCACTATGGCAGACGACAACATACGACCTGGTGACGATTTCTTCCAGTATGCCTGCGGTGACTGGATGAAGCAGCACCCCCTGCCTGCAGCCTACTCCCGCTACGGCACTTTCGATCAGCTGCAGGAGGACAACGACAAGCGCATAAACGCCATACTCACCGAACTCCTCAACGGCACATATCCGCAAGGCAGCATCGAGCAGAAACTCAGCGACCTCTACAAACTCGCCATGGATTCCGAACGCAGGAACAAGGAAGGCGTCTCTCCGCTCATGCCGCTGATAGACAAGCTTGAGAAAGCCGGCACATGCGAGGAAATCCTACAGATACAACTCTCGCTCGCGCCCTACGGCGAGCAGGCTTTCTTCGACGCCCAGTTTGCCGCTGATGAAAAGAATGCTACGCAGAACATTCTCAATATCAGCCAGGGCGGACTTTCCCTCGCACAAAAAGAATACTACCTTGACAATGACAAGGCTACAGCTGCCATACGTGAGGCATTCAAGAAGCACATCGTAAAGATGTTCCAGCTCTTCGGCTACAGCAAGAAAGCTGCAACCGCCAAGATGCGCAATGTCATGAAGGTAGAGACGGCACTCGCCAAGGTTTCAAAGTCGAAGACTGAGCTGCGCGACCCCGAGGCTAACTACAACAAGATGAGCCTCAGCGACTTCCAAAAGCGTTACACCCATCTGCCGCTCACTGCGCTCATGAAGGCACAGGGCGTAGAGGAGAAACACATACAAGAAATGATTGTAGGGCAGCCACTTTTCCTCGACGGAGCCGACAAACTCGTCTCCTCCATCACCCCCGACGAATACCGCGACGTGATACAGTGGAACCTCATCAGTGGTTCTGCCAACTACCTCAGCGATGCCACCGTAGCCGAAAGCTTTGACTTCAACGGTCGCATACGCGCCGGACGCAAGGAGAACTATCCCCTCTGGAAACGTTCCACCAATCAGGTAGAGCGCGTCATGGGCGAAGCTCTCGGCAAGATATACTGCGAGAAATACTTCCCCGAAAGTGCCAAGCAGCGCATGACCAAGCTCGTCAAGAACCTGCAGATAGCCCTCGCCGACCGCATCGTGGCACAAGACTGGATGAACGACTCCACCAAAATCAACGCCCTCCAGAAGCTCAACACCTTCTACGTCAAGGTGGGTTACCCCGACAAGTGGACTGACCTCAGCAAGCTCAACATCGACCCGTCCAAGTCCTACTTTGACAATATGCTCGAGTGCGCACGCTTCTGGAACGCATGGCAGATAGACCACACCGTGGGCAAACCCGTCGATATCGACGACTGGTACATGACGCCCCAGACCGTCAACGCCTACTATAACCCCACTACCAACGAGATATGCTTCCCCGCAGGCATACTCCAGCCACCGTTCTTCGACATGCAGGCTGACGATGCCTTCAACTACGGAGCCATCGGCGTGGTGATAGGTCACGAAATGACTCACGGCTTCGACGACCAGGGACGCCAATACGACAAGGACGGCAACATGCACGACTGGTGGACAGCATCCGACAAGGAGAACTTCATAGCACGCACCGACAAGTACGCCGACTTCTTCTCGTCCATCAACGTACTGCCCGACCTCAAAGGCAACGGCAGGCTAACCCTTGGCGAAAACCTTGCCGACCACGGAGGTCTGCAGGTAGCATGGGCTGCATACAAGAACGCTACCCGTCGCCAGACGCTCGATGCAGACAGCGTCAAGGCAGCCGACCAGCGTTTCTTCCATGCTTACGCCGGCGTGTGGGCAAGCAACATCACCGAAGAGGAGATACGCAACCGCACCAAGAGCGACCCTCACTCATTAGGTCGTTGGCGCGTCAACGGTGCCCTGCCCCACATCGATGCATGGTATGACGCCTTCTCTGTCAAGGAGGGCGACAAGATGTTTATTCCCAAATCAGAACGTCTGCAACTGTGGTAGAATTCGCAGTTGCAGCACGTCATTTCTATGCTTCAATATAACAAAACAAGCTAACCTAAAAAACAAAATAGGCTAATTTGATAAACAAAATAGGTTAGTTTGATAAACAAAATAGGCTAATTTGTTAAACAAAATAGGCTATTTTGTTATTTGATAACTAAGCAATACCATCTAAAAACATAGCAACGTCACTTGCTGACACTTACCTTTGATGAGAAACACACACAAAAAGTCCGCTCAGCACCAATCCAGCCGAAGCCTTCATGAATACTAAAGCGGACCACCCACCTTAAAAAAATTTGCTGATGCAAAGGTACGAAGAAAAGTTGGATGTTGAAAGTTGAATATTGAAAGTTTACGGCCTAACTCCACTTTCTTGATAACAATCAAAATCGCACTTAATCCATATCAACTGAACGGGATATGCTACACGGCAAAAATGCATTTTCTTAACTCTTAATTCTTAATTCTTAATTTTTCTTAGTACCTTTGCAGATGTTATGAATAAATACTACGCTATAGCATACAAACTGAGCACCATCAAGGACGGTGTGAAGAAATTCGAGGAGGAGGCGACAGAGCAAGAGCCCTTCGTATTCATCTCCGGCTTCGGCACTACCATACCCGGCTTCGAGAAAGAGATAGAGCAACTTGCCGAGGGCGACACCTTTGACTTCACCCTACCCTGCGCCGAGGCATACGGAGAATATGTCGATGCACGAGTTATAACGCTCGACAAGAACATCTTCACCGTCAACGGCGTCTTTGATGCCAACATGATATACGTCGGCGCCATCATTCCTCTGCAAAACGAGGACGGCATGCGCTTTATGGGCAAGGTGCTCGAGGTGAACGCCGAGAACGTGAAGGTGGACCTCAATCACCCTCTCGCCGGATGCGACCTCAACTTTGCTGGCACCGTGACAGCATGTCGCGAAGCTACCAACGAAGAGATAACACAGATGATAAACCGACTCTCCAGTGGTGGATGCAGCGGAGGATGCAGCGGTTGCGGTGGAGGATGTAACTCTGGCGAAGGCGAGGGTTGCGGAAACTGTAAACATTAAAAAAGTCATATATCCTATGAATACATTCGGAAAGATTTTCACAATAACGAGTTTCGGCGAAAGTCACGGAGATGGCATCGGCGGAGTTATAGACGGTATGCCAGCAGGCATAGAAGTCGATATGGACTTCATACAGGCGGAGCTGAGCCGTCGTCGTCCAGGACAGAGTGCCATCACTACCGGACGCAACGAAGCCGACGAGGTGGAGATACTTTCCGGTGTCTTCGAAGGCAAGACGACGGGATGCCCCATAGGTTTCCTCGTGAGAAACACCAACCAGCACTCACAGGACTATGAGAACATGCGCTGTCTGTTCCGTCCGTCACATGCCGACTTCACATATCAGCAGAAATACGGCATTCGCGACCACAGAGGCGGAGGCAGAAGCAGCGCACGCATCACGATAAGCCGCTGCGTAGCAGGTGCCTTTGCAAAGCTCGCCCTCAGACAGTTAGGCATCGACATTCATGCATACACCTCACAGGTAGGCGACATAGCGCTCGACAGGGATTACAAGAAGTATGACCTCTCGCTGACAGAGACCAACGCCGTGCGCTGTCCTGACATGGAGAAGGCGAAAGAGATGGAAGCCCTTATAAAAGAGGTGAAGGCAGACGGCGACACCATAGGCGGCACCATAACATGCGTAATAAAGGGTTGTCCCGTTGGACTTGGCGAGCCTGAGTTTGGCAAGCTGCACCAGTCACTCGGTGCTGCCATGCTATCCATCAATGCCGTGAAGGGTTTTGAATACGGCGAGGGCTTCAACGGCTTAGGCATGAGAGGCAGCGAGCAGAACGACTTGTTCAACGAAGGACTGGGCAACGGCATGAAGACCAACCATTCTGGAGGCATACAGGGCGGTATAAGCAACGGCGAAGACATATATTTCCGTGTGGCATTCAAGCCTGTGGCTACCCAACTGCGTGAGCAGGAGACGATAGACTTGGAAGGCAACCCTACCATGCTGAAGGCTAAGGGAAGGCACGACCCTTGCGTACTGCCGCGTGCAGTGCCCATAGTAGAGGCAATGGCGGCAATCGTCATCCTCGACCATTATCTCTTGGATAAGGCAACAAGACTGTAACACACAAACATATTGTTTCAAAAACACAAATAGGATAACAAAAATGAAGAAGTTTTTTATCGGCCTCACAGCCAGTGTGCTGTGTGGTCTTAGCGTGAGTGCGCAGAGCACTCTGGGCGGATTGTATCAAGTAATAACCTCTACAAGCGACTTCGCCGCTGGCGACACCGTCATTCTGGTTTCGTATGACGAGAGTAAAAATATGTATGCGATGGGAACGTATGATAGCGCGACTGGCAATGCCTTTCATGCAATCAACATCGGCACCACAACTGCCGACTACCTGCCGTCAACAATAACGCTCGATGCTGCAAACACAAGTGACAATGCGTATGAGTATGAAGTCTCCACCATACCGAAAAGTTCCAATATATATATAAGTAAAGCAAATAAGTATGTTACAGGAGACACCAGTTCTGACAATGACAACCTCACATTGTCAACTACATCATGTGCCTGGACTCCAACTGTATATACTTCCAATCCAGCAAAGTTTCCTTATAATGCTGTCTGTCTAAAAAAAGGCTCTGGAAAAATTATAAGTTATGTAAAAAATGCAGACAATTTCCAGAATGAATATGTGGGACGCTCAGAGCAATTTATGTTCGCCTACTGCTACAAAAAGGTTGGAACAAACACTCCGTTAAGAATTGGAAGCACAGGATATGCAACGATGTATTACAGCGACCGCGACGTGGAACTGCCAAGCGGACTGACGGCATATACCGTAAGCGTGACAAAAGAAGCAGGCAACTATAAGTTGCGACTGAACAACATCGGAACATCCGTAACTCATGGCACCGCAGTACTGATTAGCGGAGAGGCTAATACCGACTACTATCCCACCATTTATTCTGCGACAGCTACTGATGCAAACGACTGGGCTGGTGTAGAAGGAAACATGCTGCACGGCACAGACAGCGAAGAAGAACAGAGCGATGGTGACGGCTATTACTTCAAACTCGCCGACCATGCCACAAAAGGTGTCGGATTCTACTGGGGTGCCGAAGATGGCGCACCTTTTTCCAATGCCGCACACAAGGCATATCTCTTCCTGCCAGAGGAACTGACGCTTTCGTCATTGAGCGACATTCCGTTTTCATTAATAGAAGAAGACGGTATCACCTTAGTGGAGGTTACAAGGGAAGATAATACATCGCAGGCTGTCGCTCCGCTCTACAATGTTGCAGGACAAAGGATGAGTAGCAGACATGAAGACGGTCTGTATGTCACTGGCGGCAGAAAGGTTATGGCAAAATAAAAAAAGAAAAAGGCTTAAACGTCCATCGGACATTTAAGCCTTTTATTATATCAAGTTTATATATCGCAGGCATAGCGGTCAACAACGCCTACCACTCGTTTGTCGTCATCTATGACAAGCACATTGTGTATCTTGTTGTCGTTCATCACACGTTGTATGTCCGATATACGTGCATCGCACGTCACCGTCTTCGGCGTTCTGGTCATTATATCGCTCACGGTATGGTCGAAGAAAGCAGCCTGCCAACGTTCCATAGCTCGACGTATATCACCGTCGGTAAATACTCCTGCCAACGTACCATCGTCATTAAGCGAGATGCCGAGTCCGAGTTTTCCTGCGCTTACCTTTATTATTGCCTCGCCAAGATGCATGGTAGCAGGGATGAACGGCAGGTTCTCACTCAACATCACGTCTGCCGCTGTAGTGAGCAGTCGCTTGCCAAGCTCGCCGCCAGGATGGAACTGTGCGAAGTCACGCGGTTTGAAGTCCCTCAGCTCCATAAGGCAGATGGCAAGAGCATCGCCCATAGCGAGTGCCGCCGTGGTGCTGCTCGTGGGAGCAAGGTTCAGCGGACATGCCTCTTTCTCCACATTTACGTTGATGTGGTAAGTGGAGTATTTCGCCAATAGCGATTTGGGGTTACCGCTCATGCCGATGATGGGTACATTCATGTGCAGGATGATGGGAACGAAACGTAGCAGTTCGTCGGTCTGTCCGCTGTTGCTCAAGGCAAGCACCACATCGTCTTTCGTTATCACACCGAGGTCGCCATGATAGGCATCCAACGGATTGACAAACACAGCCGGCGTGCCTGTAGAGCTGAGCGTTGCAGCTATCTTGGCGCCAACGTGTCCGCTCTTTCCCACGCCAGTCACTATAACCTTACCCTTGCAGTGCAGCATAAGGTCAACAGCCTTGTCGAGTTGTTCGTCCAACAGGGGAATGAGCTCTTCCAGTGCCTGAGCCTCGTCCCTTAATGCCTGGGCTGCTATTTCGCGTATTGATTTCATCGTATATAGTTAAAAAGTTTGAGTGTTCAAGGGGTTAGAAGTTTTTCTATCAGAGGTTTCAGGTCTTCCAGCTTTAGCATGTTTGGTCCGTCGCTAAGTCCCTCATCAGGGTTAGGATGCACCTCAAAGAAGTAGCCGTTGGCTCCGAAAGCCTTTGCTGCCAGTGCCATAGAGGGAACGAACTTACGGTCTCCTGCCGTAGTGCCGTTGCCACCGCCAGGACGTTGCACGCTGTGGGTGCAGTCCATTATGACGCGTGGCGTTATCTCAAGCATATCGGGAATGTTGCGGAAATCCACAACAAGGTTGTTGTAACCGAAGCTGTTGCCGCGCTCCGTGAGCCATGCCTCCTTGCCACCACTCTCCAACACCTTGTTGACAGGGTATTTCATGTCGGCACCACTCAGGAACTGCGCCTTCTTGATGTTCACCACCTTTCCAGTCTTTGCTGCTGCTACGAGCAAGTCGGTCTGACGACAAAGGAAAGCAGGTATCTGTATCACATCTACCACCTCACCTACCGGCTGTGCCTGATATGATTCGTGTATGTCCGTCAACAGCCTGAGCCCGTACTTGCTCTTTATGTCGGCAAGCATCTGCAAGCCTTTCTCCATTCCCGGACCTCGGAACGATTTCAGCGAAGTGCGGTTAGCCTTGTCAAACGAAGCCTTGAAGATTATCTCTGTGCCAAGAGCCTTGTTGATTGCCACCAGTTCCTGAGCTACCCTGTCGAGCAGTTCGGCACTCTCTATGACGCATGGTCCTGCAATAAATATCGGTTTCATTTCTTCCAGAATTTCTTTGTGATGTCTGTCAGCGACCTGTCCGCTTCTACTCGATACAGGCGCTGGTTTGTAGTAGGTTTGTTCAGCGGTCCCCTCGTCTCGACATAGGGGCCGAGCTTTATGAAGTCAAAGTTCTTCAGGTGTATCGCCTTGTTCAGCTCCACCCTGCCGCTGTACCATGCTATCTTCAGGTGCGGATAATGCTTCTTTGTCCATGCAGCGAGGCTGTCAACCTCCTCTGGTGTAGCATCGCCTCCCATGAATGATACGCATGTTATGTCCTCGCCGTATTCCTTGAGCATCACGTCGAGCGACATGGCATTGAGCGGATCACCGATGTCTCCCCACAGATAGTCGCTGTGGCACCCGAGGCAATGGCACGGACAGTTCGATATATTTATAGAGAGCGTGACCTCATCAGGTATCTCCTGAAAGACCACGCTCGTATTAACATACTTCATAAAGAGTGCTTATCCTACTTTCTGTACCTGTTGCTGCTGTGCTGCCTCTTCCTTGCCCATCTTGTCTGAGCCTGCATAGTAGCGGCGTGCAGCTTCCTTCTGGCGTGCAGCAGAGAAATTGCTTATTCTCTTGAGGTAGCCAATGATACGTGTCATGTAGTCCACATTGCTTGAGTGACACTTAGGACACTCGTGCAGGTAACGCTTGTCGATGTGGCCGCAGTTGTTACATATCGTGTTAGGAATGTTGAAGGTGAAGTAGTTACATCCCTCCTTGGCTGCAACCTTCAGCAGTTGCTTGTACTGCATCTTTGAGAGGTGCTCCTCAAGGTTCATGTGCAGGGCAGAACCGCCGGTGAGGTGCTCAATGTAAGGTGCGCCGTGCATCTTGAACTTGTCGATGATGTTGAGCGACTGGTCCTCTACCACGTAGAAGTAAGAGTTGTAGCAGTCGCGTGGTACGAAGTAGCCGTCCTCGCGGTCCCACTTAGCGTGCTTCACGCCGACGTTCTCGGCAGGTATCATCTCACAGTTGAAGAGTACCTCCTTGGTGCGATACTGCTTGTTGAGTTTCTCCACAATAGAGAGCACGCCCTGTACGAACTCCTTGTACTTGTCGTTGGCAGTAATCTTCAGTCCCATGAACTCGGCAGCCTCAACCAGGCCGTTGACACCGATGGTAAGATACTGGCGTGACATGTTGATATAGCCTGCATCGAAGAGTGGCAACATACCATGAGCCTGCAGGTTCTTGAGGTTCTCGTTGTATGCCAGTTGCACCTTGTGGCAGAGGTCGATAACCTCCTCAAGGTACTCCTTGTAGTCCCTGCCGTTGTTCACTGCATACTGTATGCAACGGTTGAGGTTAACAGTCAGCACAGACTTAGAGCCTGTTGACACACCACCTGCACCCAGTGTGTATGAGAAGCCGTTGTCCTGTATCTCGTTGCGCAGACGGCAGCAAGAAGACAGTGAGTCAGCGTTGTCACTCATATAGGTGAAGAAACTGTGGCCCTCAGCATACATCTCTGCTGTGAAGTCGCCCCACTCCTTATCGCGGCACTCGCCGTTGTCGGCAAGCAGCGCCATCGTCTCCACAGGGAATGTGAGCACGGTCTTTGAACGCTCCTTGTTGAACCACTTCATGAAACGCTTCTGCAACCATGACAGTCCGTTCCAGTCTGGCTGGCTTCCGTCTGGGAAGTAGAAGTTGCCGAAGAGTGACTCGAAGTAATACTTGTCGTAGTATGCGATGTTCCAGAACACTGCCTGGAAGTTACGTGCGCCTGTTGGCTGGTTGATGGAATATACTATCTGCTCGAAGCAGTCTGTTATGACCTTGTCGATGGAACGCTGACGAATTGACAAATCCACTATCTTCTCCGGATCCTTCCAGTAGTCCTGACCATACTCTTTGCCTATGAAGTAGTTGAGATACATGAGGAACTCAGGCGTAGCGCATGCGCCAGAGAGCATAGAACTCACGATGAACACCATGTTCACGAAACCGCCGCAGAAGCTCTTGAGGTTTGTCGGAGCTGTTGAGTTGCCGCCTATCGCCGTAGTACCGTTGATGAGCCAAGGGTACATAGTGATTGAAGCACAGTAAGGAGCTATTGAGGTCTCGTCGTTCTTATATATAAAGTGGTGTGTCAGCAGGTCGATATACTTGTCGGCTGTCTGCTTGTCATACATCTTCTTTATGCGGTCGGTCAGCAGACGACGGTTCAGACGTATGAAGTTTGACTTAGGCAGCTCACCTATCAAGGTAGCAATATTCTTATGCTCCACGTTGGCGTTTGCGTCAAACTTTGAACCTGTTGCAGCGTTGGCTGCTTCCATGTAGTCTGTCACAAAAGACAACTTCTCGATAGTCTCACGGTCTTCCGTATGTGACTGACGGTAGAGCATGTAGCACTTAGCCACCTTGTAGTGGCCTTCCTTCATCAGAGCCATCTCAACCTGGTTCTGAATATCCTCCACCGTAATGTTGTTCTTAATGTCTAAGTGGCTGATAATCTTTGAGATGTTAGCCACATCAAATGGTTCCTCAACTGCTTCAAACGCCCTTACTATAGCGTTCATGATTTTGTCCAGCGAGAAGTCGTCCTTAGAGCCATCACGCTTCGTGATGGTGAACTTTTTAATTTCCATCATAGGTCAAAAATAGAAAACTTTTTTCTTTTTCTTTTTTAAAAAGTTGTCCGTTTTGGAAAACTTTCGTAAAGAATAGTGGTTAGTGAATTTTTTAAATTTGCGATTACAAAGGTAGTGTTTTTTATTGTTTCCGACAAACTTTTCTTGCAAAATATTTCAGTAGGAAAAGCCAATATCCCATTCTTAAAGCAATATACCTATCGTATTTTCAGCCTATTACACTTTTCTCATAAAGTAAACACTTTTTTCTTACTATGCCGTAGTTATATCAAATTGCAAACTCAGAGTTAGCAAAGTAAACGCGCGTAGGGTTTTCTCCTACGCGCGTACCTTTATATATTATATATAGGCGGATCAGTTCAGCGGTACGGTGAAGTACTCTCTCTTGCCTGAAGGGTACAAGCCCTTGATGATGAGTACTGGGTCCTTGCTCTTGTTGGCAGCCTTCACTGCGTCGGCAAGGTCGCTGAGAGTCTTCATCGAAGCCTCGTTGACAGTCTGTATCACGAAGCCGGCAGGGATACCTCTTTCGCGGAACTTGCCTGCATTGACCTTTGTCACCTTCAAGCCGTACTTTATGTCGAGGTCAGCCTTCTCGTTCTCGTTCACCTCACGTATCACGGCTCCCAGCACGTCAAGGTCGGCATCCTTCACCACCTTGGTGTTGCCCTGCTCGTTCTTCAGCGTGACGGTAGCGGTCTTCTTCGACTTCTTGTGCAGGTATGTCAGCACCACCTTGTCGCCAGGACGCTTTGTGGCAAGTATCTCCTGCAGCTCTGCCATCTTCGTCACCTTCTGTCCGTCAACGGCGGTTATCACGTCGCCCTCTTCTATGCCTGCATCGGCAGCGGCGCCGTCGTCAACCACCTTTGCCACATATACACCCTCGTTGGTGCCGAGGTCCACTTCCTTGTTCTGCTCCTTTTGTGCATCGATATAGTTGCGGGCGTCCTGTCCCTGTATGCCTATCAGTCCGCGCTGCACGCTGCCATACTGCTTCAGGTCGTCCACCACCTTGTTCATAATGGTGGTAGGAATGGCAAAGCCGTAGCCGATGTTGCTTCCCGTAGGCGATGTCAGCATGGCGTTGATGCCTATCAGCTCACCCTTGGCGTTGACCAGTGCACCACCAGAGTTACCTTGGTTGATGGCGGCATCTGTCTGTATGAAAGCCTCTACGCCGTTGGCACCAAGCGAACGAGCTTTTGCCGAAACAATGCCTGCCGTCACCGTAGCGCGGAGGTTCAGCGGATGACCTATAGCAAGCACCCATTCGCCCACCTTTATGTCGTCACTTGATATAACCTTTATGGCTGGCAGTCCCGTAGCGTTCACCTTTATCAGGGCAAGGTCGGTATTCTTGTCCGTACCTATGATACGAGCGGAGAACTCGCGGTTGTCGTTCAGTGTGATAGTCAGTTCGTCGGCACCCTCCACCACGTGGTTGTTTGTCACGATGTATCCGTCCTGTGATATTATCACGCCAGAGCCCGTGCCCTCCTTCTTTGGAGTCTGCACCTTACGTTTGTTAGGTCCCTGCCCTCTCTGTCCGAAGAAGCCGAAGGGGTCGAACATATCGCCAAACGGATCGTTCTGCACCTCTACCTCCTGTATCTTTGAGTTTTGCAGGAACTTGATGTGAACTACACAGGGCAAAGCCTTCTCAGCAGCCACGGTGAGGTCCACCGCCCCTGCAGCTGCTACGGGAGCTGCCGAACAGGTGTTGTTATACACATGAGTGGCAGCAAGTGAAAGGGACACTGCGAGCAGTGTCGTCATGATAGTCTGTTTCATTGATATCTTCATTTTTATTGCTTATAATTTTGAACGTTTTGGGTCTCGTCAACTTAAATCACGTGCAAAGTTAAACGCAATTTTTGTTAATCTCGCATTTTCGGTTAACACTTTTGTTTTTTTTAATTTTTCAAAGTGCCTTCTTAACGAGAGTTTAATTTTCCTTCTTCGTGTTTTTCACTTTTTCACTATCTTGATTATCTGCCACCGCCTGGGATGCCTCCACCGCCTGGGAAGCCCCCACCGCCCATGCCACTGCTTGAGCCGTTAACGTATGAACTGCTGCTCAGCGTGCCGCTCGTTACCGAAGAACTGCCTCTATAGATAGCGTAGGCGGTGCCTTTTTTCATCTCTGGTGTAGAGATGAGAAATGTGGCACTGCTGTATGTGCGCGGCATTTCGGTTTTCATTACGGTTGAGCCTCCTATCTGCAATGTGAGGATGTCACCCTCAGAGACCGATGCAGAGGTGATAAGTGACGACTGGGTACATGAACTCTCGGTAGGCTTAGAAGTGTCACCGCCCATACCTATGACGTATCCTCCCGTAATGGCAAAAGTGCTTTGGTCACAGTCTATGCCACATTCTGGAGCCGTATTTCCGCTTGCCACCACTACTCCTCCGCTTATGCTTATAGTGCCGTTGGCATCTATGGCATCATTATCTGTACTGTAGGCATAGACCGTACCTCCGCTTATGTTTACCTGCCCCTTGCCGGCGTATGCGTTTCCTCTGTTGTTTTCCGATGAGATACCCGCATTTATTGCATCATCCCCAGCGTATGCCTCCACTGTTCCACCGCTGATGTTGACATACATCTTGCTCTCAATACCCTCGGAGTTTGCCACCTTTACCTTCACCTTGCCGCCGATTACGGTAAGGTTACCCGTACCAGCGTCCTTGTCGCCCACGTGTATTCCCTTGGGGTTGGCATCCTCATAATTGCTGTAGCTGTCAAGTTGCGACATACTGACCACCTTGTCTGCATTGTTGTATCTCACGAGATTGCTGCCCGTGGTGATTACCTCCACAGTGCCGTCAGTCACGGTCATCGTGTTGTCGGCACGCAAGCCTTTGCCGCCGTTGCCCGTTGCCTTGCACTGCACGGTGCCACCGCTTACATTTATGGTTGGTGCCTTTACGCATGTGGCGGCAGAGTAGTCGCCGTCCGTCTCGTCCCATTCTGCCGCTGCATTGTTGGCAACCGTAGTGCGGCCTCCCTTGAAGTCTATCGATGTGTCGCTCTTGATACCCTTCTTGCCTGTAGCATCGCTGCCTACCGTGACGTTAAGCACCACACCTGGATTTATCGTCATGGCATCAGTAGAACTTATGGCGCCCTTGGCATCAGACTCTACCGACAGCGACCCCGAACCGTAGATGTCGAGTTTCTGGTATGTAGCAAGGGTACCGTCTTCGTTCTCTGTATCATCCCCCACCTCTATTGTCTTTTTCGCTGTTGTCGTTATGCTGTTTTTGCCCTCTACCACCAGTTCTATATTACCGCCTTTCGTTGCTCCGATAGCCTTTGCCGTAGTGTTGATGTCCACACCACTGAGCGTAATGGTGCAATCACCGCTACCCTTGTAAGTAAAACTTGCAGACGAACCCTCTGCCGTACTTCCCGTTAGTATATAGTTTACATCTGCCGTACTTGCCGTAACAGACTGTCCGCTTACCGTTGCAAGAGTCCCATCGCTGCTTGTAGCCGTTCCGTCCTTGCTGAATGTTATTGTCACAGACTGCGAGCGGCTTGTCGGCTCCGCCACCGTCTCACCCGTTGCCTCCGTGCTCTGCTCTATGCTGAAGCTGTTGAAGTCCGGTGCACTCGTGGTTGTAACACCTGTTGAGGTGTCATCCGTCAAATCACTACCATCACCACCGCCTGCGTTGATGCTGTTATCATCATCGTTGCACGATGCCAGGCAAACTGCTGCCAGCATCATTACCAAAGTCTTTGCAATTTCTTTCATCGCTATAAATATAAGTTAGTAAAATAATAATGTGAATACGTAAGTAAAATCACGTTTTTTGAATCTCGGTAAAATAACGATACCCCTTGAAAGAAAAGTATGCAAACAAGCCTTAAAAATACTTGTATAAATGAAAAACATAGCATAGACTTTAGCTACCAGAAGCATAGCTTGTAATATACGAAGTTTTTTGTTTCCTCCAAACAATTGGAGGAAAAGTTGAGAAACGCCTTATAATAATAAATAAGGTGTAATGAAAGAAACAGTGCGAGGAATGAAACAAGGTGGAGGGATTTACCGCTGTCGCTCCGGGAGCTTCATGAGCATGATGCCGATGAATATCCAGACTATCTCGCGCACACGACAGATGATGCTGACGAAGATGCCGAGGGCAGCAGAGAGTCCGAGGGCGGCGATGGAGAGAACGAAGCCGCCTTCCTGCACTCCTATCTGCATGGGCAGGAAGCCTATGAGGTTGGCAAAGAAAGTGGTGAGTGCCACGATGAGCACAGAGTGAAGGTAGGTGAGCAGTATGCCGTCGATGCCTCCGCCGTTATCTACTCCGAAGAGCAGGAGCATGAAGAGTACCTCAAGGCTCTGCGCCCAGCGTGATACATACTCCAAGAGGAGGCTGCTATAAAAGGCTTTCTTGTCCTGAGAGAAGAGTGCCGCTATCTGTGTATCGACATTCTGCAAGGCAGACTCATGGCGTTGCTTGAAGCGTTTGCTCCATCCTTTCAGCCCCGGCACCTTGCCGAGCCAACCGAGTACGGTGAGCACCACGCCATTCTTATATCCCTTGGCAAAGACATAGGAGGCTCCGAAGAAGAGCAAGGCTATGAAGCCGAGCACACAGGCGATGGGAACATTAAGGGGCAAATCGCCGACTGCCGCCAAGGCGAGGTACAGGAATATGGAGGTGAACCAAAACCAGAAGTGGGCGAAGATGTGCATCATGGCATAGAGGATGACTGACGAGGTGGCTTGGTGCTTGTCGATGTCGCGCGAAAGCTCCATGATGCGGTAGGGCTCGCCTCCCAGTCCTCCTACGGGAGTAGCATAGTTGAGGGCGTAGCCTGATATGGTAAGGCGGAAGATACGCCAGGGGCTAAGCTTGGCAGAAGGAGCCACACCTTTTATTACACACCACCACGAAGCGGCGTTGATGCCGTAGATGAGTACCCACACTCCGAGTATGGGCAATAGCCAGTAGCCTGCCTTGGTGAGGTGTTGCCACAGCTCCACAAAGCTGACATCGAAGGTGAAGAGCATCACCACGCATGCCAGCACTCCGATGAGGAAGAAGAGGTTATTTAGCCTTTGGCGGGTCCAGGTCATTGTTTCTTTTTTTATAGGAGCTATAGTAGCTATAGAGACTATAGGGGCTATAGGTTTTTATTAAGCCTATCGGCTATTCGCTTGCAGAATGCCTCGTGGCGATGGCGGGTGTAAGCCCAGATGAGCCCCATGCCTACTATCTCCCACACGAAGTTCATGGCTGGGATGTCGCAGAGACAGAAGAGCCAGAACATGGCAGAGCGGAAGTTGAACGTCAGGGCGCTGCTCCAAGGCAACACGCCGCGTGACTCGCGGAGTATCTCCTCACGCAGCTCGGCAGGGATGGCAGATGCATCGCCGTACTTCTCCTTGAACGTAGCCATCATGCGCTGGAACTGTGGCGTGGTTGCCTCTTGCTTCTTCGTATAGTCTATGTAGGTCTTGAGGAAGTATTTCCACACGCGGTTACCCTCCCAAGGTGTCTCGTCGTATATCTTCTGCTGTGTGATGGAGTTGTCGAGTTCGCTGCCCTTCTCACCCTTGAGGAAGAAGAGGTGCACCTGTATGTAGTAGTCTGCCAGACGCTGCTGTGCTCCCATGCCGAGGAAGCCTGACACCAGTCCGAGCACGAAGACTATGGCGGTGGCTATCAGAGTGTTCTGCTCGTTGTTCTCTATGCCGAGCCATCCGAACTCTATGTCGTGGTAGCAGTAGAAGCGATATACCAGCACTAAGTAAATAGGTATGAACCACGTGAAGCCAGCCAAGCCGTCGAGTATGCGTCCCAAGCGGCTCTTCTTGCCTGTCATGCGTGCCAGCTGTCCGTCGCAGCAGTCGAAGATGTCTGCCCACAGCAGCAGCAGGACGGCTATGACGTTCATCATGAGTCCGTTCCATCCGTCGTACCAGAAGCTGGGCTGCGCATAGAAATAGGCGCTGCCTGCCCCTATGAACATCGACATGATGGTTACGGTGTTGGGGTGCACGTCGAGCTTAGCAAACAACAAAGCCCACAGATAACTCAGTGGGCGTATCACGCGGTAGTCAAGCCAGTCCTCCGTATCGGACGACTTCAGCGTTGACATAGTCTTTTCTCTCAGTTTGTTCATATCAATATAATTCTGCCGGAATCTTCTCCTTGGCGTTTTCAAAATCCTCTACTGTGTCGAGTTCGCAAGAGAAATACTGCGTCACGTCAAGCACCTTGTAGGTATGCCCCTGCGGTATGAGGCGCTCGAAGGCGAGTTCGTAGAACTTGTTCTCCAGATGCTCTTGGTTCATCATCACGTCGAGCTCGCGGTAGAGCGCCTTGGAGTATTCCTTGCCGATCTTCTCTATGCCGAGGCTCTCGCCAGCCGCATCGGCAGGGCTGCACGTCTTGCTTATCTCGCTGATGGAGCCGTCAGTGGCGGTCACCACCTTCATCTCCTCCTCGCCCAGCTCGTGCCTGATGAGTGTCAGCACGTTGTCGGCATCGCTCTCCAGCACCTTGGCGACTATCACGGGGTCGTAGAGCAGGTCGCTGTCCAATAGGAGGAAGTCCTCGCCCTCTGCCTCGGTGCGTGCCAGCCAGAGGGAGTAGATGTTGTTGGTGGAGTCATAGACGTCGTTGTGTATGAACCTCACGCCGATGCTGTCGGCGTAGGTATTCTCCACGAACTGTTCTATCTGCCTGTGCAGGTAGCCTGTCACTATGACGAAGTCCTTCACCCCGTTCTGTATCAGTGCATCCATAGAGCGCTGCAACAAAGGGCGTTCGCCTATGTTGAGCAGGCTCTTCGGCGTGTGCTCCGTCAACGGGCGGAGGCGTGATGCCGTACCAGCGGCAAGGATTATTGCTTTCATCTGAGGCACTCCTTTATAGTATCAACCACCATCTGCACCTGCTCACGCCTGCCGAGGGTGATGCGCAAGCAGTCCTCCAGTCCCTTGTCTGCCATGAACTTAATCTTGTAGTTCTTCTCAGCCAGCGCCTTCTGCAGGGCTTCCTTTATCTCCGTAGGGTACTTGATGAGGATGAAGTTTGCCACGCTCGTATATACCTTGAAGCCTGGCTTGTCGCCCAGTTCCTTCTTGAAGAGGTCACGTCCCCACGCCATGTCGTCAGCCACCTTGCGGTAGTGGTCGTCACTCTCGAGTGCGGCGAGTGCCACAGCCTCAGAGAAGCGGTTGTAGCCCAGGTACTTGTTGGAGTAGCTGAGGAACTGGTCGTGTCCCTTGCCTATGAAGCCGAAGCCGCAGCGCAGACCTGGCAGACCGTAGAACTTGCTCAACGTGCGGGATATGATGAGGTTGTTGTATTTGTTTACGAGGGGTGCGATGTAGTCCACGTCGGTAGTGATGAACGAAGCGTAAGCCTCATCGACCAGCACCATCGTCTCGCTTGGTATGTTCTCCATTATCCTGCCTATCTCCTCTGATGTGAGGCAGTTGCCCGTAGGGTTGTTGGGCGAAGCCAGCAGCAGCATGCGCGGCTTTACGCGGTTGGCGTATTCTATCATCTCGTCAACGTCGTAGGCGAAGGTGTCGCCGGTCTCGTGCAGTGGGTACATCTCGAACGAACCGCCGCACTCTCCTGCCACGCGGTTGTAGTACCACCATGAGAACTCGGGGATGAGAATAGTCTTGTTGTCGCCCTCCATGAGGAAATAGTGGATGGCGTTCTTCAGTATCTCCTCGCCGCCGTATCCTAAGAGCACCTGCTCCTCGGGCACGCCGTAGATTTCGCTCAGTCTTACGGATATCACGCTCTTCTTGCCCTGGTCGTAAATGCGGGTGTAGAAGCACAGCGTCTGTGGGTCAAAGCTCTTTATCGCCTCCACGACCTTCTCGGAAGGCTGGAAGTTAAACTCGTTTCTGTCAAGATAATTCATTGCTTTCTGTTAACCTTTTTCAATTTGCGCCTGCAAAGGTACGCTTTTTTTCTTAAATAATGCAATATGCACCTTGTTTATTTACGTTAAGGTTGTTTAATAAGGCTTTCGGCAAGGGGAGCCGAGTGTCACGGTTTCCCGCATTTTGCTTACACTTTGACTTTTTGCCGACGCTGGAGAATGGAGAATTTTTCACCAATTGCGGATTAGCGGTCAAATTTGCGACTCTCGCGGCGTTATATGGAAAGTGTTGATTGATAAGCGGTTACGGTTTTAGAGCGTTTCCTTGCTCGATTTTCCGGCGGAAAAGGCTGCGTTTTTAGTGCTGAAAAAGGCAGTTTTGAAGCGAAAAGGGTTGCTTTTCGTATGCAAAAGCATAACTTTAGGGTTGCAATAGCTATGCTTTTAGGGTGTAAAAGCATAGCTTCTGCACGCGGACGCTTCGTTTCCGCGCGTAGAAGCATAGCATCCGCAGGCGGAAGGTCGGCTGCCGACTCTAAAAGCGATGCCAGAGTCGGAAGTTTCTGCGAAGCAAAGTGTAAGCGAAAGGGACGCAAAACGAGCAAAGTGTCAAAGGAAACGTGAGGGACAGGAGAAAAAACTTAACAAAGTTTTTGGCGGTTTTGGCAAAAAACT
>JAFVBX010000038.1 GCA_017479675.1 Prevotella sp. | reverse complement strand
GATTTTTGTTTTAAGTTATTGATTTATTATTTTATTGTCACTCGGTTAAGATAATATACAAACGGCTCGTCGCTGTAGTCGCTTTTGTGATATTCCTCATAGCGTACCACTCCTATACCTCTTGCCATCCACATTACGATATAGTCGTTTGAGGTAAACATTTTTTCTGTTGTCTTGAAGTCAAGATGTCCTTTCAGCTTCATGCAGTCAAAGGTTCCGGCGGGGGTTGTTATTTTTTCTTCTCCCACAACCTGCCAGTTGTCATAAGTGGCATCTATCACTATATCGCCCATGCCTCCTTTGACAACGTCGTGCATCCTTGAGCATTGCAAAAACGAGCCCACCTGCATTTCTCCTGGTATCATCATGCCATATCCCTGACGGTTTTTCACTCTATAGCCGTCTTTTATAGGGTTGTGTGTGAAGTGATATGTGCCCGTAATATCTATTTCTGTTGGGAAATAGAGTTCTTTGAAGGAAGACGGTATGCCCTTCATCGGCTCATGGTTTTTGTTCAGCACCTCCATTCTTACGTATGCGACAAGCAGTCCGTTCTCAATCTTTTCGTCTGCCACTACCTGGTTGAAGTACGTCGGACCTATGGACTGGTTCATTATTCTTGTCTGCTTGCCTTTATATTCAAAGGCATACTCTGCTACGGAGCCTTTCCTGTATAACGTATAGGGATCGACTTCGTTTACCTTTGTTTCTATTTCTACAGGAGATAAACTTGGCGTTGGACAGAAAGCCATCTGCACTGGTGCGCTTGCCAGTAGTTGCCTGCCATTACCTACTGGCGTGCTGGCAGGCGACGACGGAGCTGGAGAAGAAATCAACAACGGTCTTTGAGATGGAACCACATTATTGCTTTCTGTACCTTTCCTGCTGTCCTGCGAAGGCACAACCTTTTCCGCATTGAAGTTTAGGTCGCGGAACTCCACACGACGGTTTTTAGCCCGTCCTTCCTCCGTATCGTTGTCAGCGATGGGTTCAGACGCACCTTTTCCTGTAGCATTTAGTCTGTCTCTCTCAATTCCTTCTTCTATAATCTTGCTGACAACGGTTTCTGCTCGCTGTCTCGACAGGGGAATATTGACCTTGTACGCCCCTTGGCTGTCTGTATGTCCGCTTACTTCTATGTATGCATCAGGGTAATACTTCATGTAATCTACTACCTGCAAAATCTCGTCCATAGAGGTCGGCTCCAGTTCTGCCTTGCCTGATTCGAACTGTATATTTGAACTGACATACACTCCTTTTTCCTTCAAAGCTTGTTCTACTTTGGAGACCTCTCTTACGGTAGGGTTTCCCGTCACAGGATTCATAAAGGTTGTAGTCGTACCATCGGGATATCTTATCAACAGGATTTCCTCCTTGGTTGACATATATTGTGGCGCTTTCTTCTTGTCCTGCATCTGATACAAAACCCTGTCATTCTCTATCGTCATATTGTATATGGGGAAGTATTTTCCCACCCTTAGATAGAGTGTGACATCATTCTCTTTTATAGGAATAGTCGGCACAACCCTTTGCTTGCCGTGCCTGTCAAAGAAAAAGTCATAGCCAACGGCTCTTTTAACCATAAAGACCTTTGTCGTTTCTATATTTCTTCTTATCTCCTCTCCTTTTTGTTTAACAAGGTAATAAACACTGTCATCAGAAACAGTCACGAGTGTTCCCGTTGATATTGTTCCGTTACGTTGAATGATTAAGTCCGTGCCAGCAGAATATGAAAACACTGTTGACAAGCAAAGGAATGTCAGGAATAACAATAGTTTTTTCATAGAGATGAGTATGTCTGCAACTCTTATTCCCCACCAATTTCCTTGAGTTTAATGAAACAGATTGAAAGTTAGCTATACAAAAAAGCGGGGGGAATACGTCTTACTCATCTTACCTCTGGTATCGGCAAACACCACAATCGAAATGAATAACAACCTTTCACCCTCGCCATATATGCCCGAGCATTATGGCGAGGGCCATACGCATACGTACACATATAGATAAGGCGAACCATCGTTCTTCATCCTTCGATTCATGAAATTTTGCCGATTTCGAGGTAAAGGAATGAAGCGCGGAACGCTCTTTTGATCACTTGGCTGTCCAGACGGCAGTACACCGTCACGCTCCAAATGACTTTGCAAATTTAAGAATTAATTTTCTTTCTGCAAAATAATTTACAGAAAAAATATAATGTGCTGGTACATATTCCTATAAAAAACAATACAAAATCCAACTTCTCTCATGAAAGTTTGCGTTTTTACCTCCACCCTCCATCTTTTGGCGGTAACTTTCTGTAGTTAAGAATGTTAAGTTGGTGGAGGTGAAAAGTTTCACCTCCACCGACCTCCACCTTTTCTGCGTATGGAGGCTTTGTTACCGCATGCGGAAGCTGTGTTTACGTATGTAGAGGCATGCCTTCCGTATGCAAGAGTAATGCTTCTGCGTAAAATTAACTGGTTAATTTTGCAAATTTACTAGTTAATTCGTGAAATTTACTAGTTAATTTTTGGTGGTTGCAAAGTGTCTATGACCGAAAGCGTTGCTTCGGCATGCAGAAGGGGAGGCTTTATATGCAGAGGGGGATGTTTTGCATGCTGAAAGATTTGCTCTGCATATTATTATATAAGGTGTAGGAGGTAACGGTTGTAAAGATGTCGGGGAAATGGATGGGGTGCGGCGGGGGAAGCATGCAGAAAGTACAAAAGTGGAGGGGGAGTATTAAAAAAGAGAGAAAAAATTTGTGGCAAAAGATTTTTTTTCTTAACTTTGTGCACAAGTAGCATTTACCGGCTAAAACTAAATTCTAAAACCATCAATAAAAAAAACTTTAAACAAATGGAAAACAACCAACAGTTAATTGCACAATGCGAAGCGGTTGCCAAGCAGTGGCTATCGCCGTCGTTTGACGAAGAGACGCGTAAGGAAGTTCAGGCTATGCTCGACAACCCCGACAAGACGGCGCTCATCGATGCGTTCTATCAGAGTCTGGAGATTGGCACGGGCGGTCTGCGCGGCATCATGGGTGCCGGCACCGACCGCATGAACAAGTACATCGTGGGCATGGCGACACAGGGCTTTGCCAACTACGTGCTGAAGGCGTTCCCCGGCAAGAAGTGCTCGGTAGTGGTAGGCCACGACTGCCGCAACAACGGACGTATGTTTGCTGAGACGGTAGCGGCTATCTTCACCGCCAACGGCATCAAGGCTTACCTCTTCGAGAGCCTCCGCCCTACCCCGGAAATTTCGTTCGCCATCCGCGAGCTGGGCGCTCAGGCTGGCGTGAACGTGACGGCTTCACACAATCCTAAGGAGTACAACGGCTACAAGGCTTACTGGGAGGACGGCGCACAGGTGCTGGCTCCGCACGACAAGGGCATCATCGACGAGGTGAACAAGGTGAAGATTGAGGACGTGAAGTGGACGCTGAACCCTGACCTGCTGCAGATTATCGGCGGCGAGATGGACTACGACTATATGTGTGCCGTCAAGGAGGGCATGGTTGACCAGGACGTCATACTGCGCAACAAAGACCTGAACATCGTCTATTCAGCTATGCACGGCACGGGCCGCCACATAGTGCCTATGTGCCTGCGTTCATGGGGTTTCCAGAACATCAACGTGGTGCCTGAGCAGATGGTGGTTGACGGCAACTTCCCGACGGTCGTTTCTCCTAACCCCGAGAATGCCGAGGCAATGACGCTGGGCATGAAGTTGGGCACGAAACTGAACGCCGACCTCGTGGTGGCTACCGACCCTGACGCTGACCGTCTCGCAATAGTTTGCCGCAACGACAAGGGCGAGTGGCAGATACTCAACGGCAACCAGACGGCGTGCATGTTCTACTGGTACACCATCAAGAACAAGAAGGCGCTGGGACAGCTCAACCCGTCGGACTTCATGGTGAAGACCATCGTGACGTCAGAGCTCATCGCTAAGATAGCTCGCGCCAACGGCGTGGAGTGCTTCGACGAATACACGGGCTTCAAGTGGATAGCATACCGCATCCGCGTGAACGAAGGCAAGCGTAAGTACATCGGCGGTGGTGAGGAGTCATTCGGCTATCTGCCTTACGACAAGGTGCGCGACAAGGACGCTCCTGCATCTATCTGCCTCATCTGCGAAATCGCTGCATGGGCTAAGGACCAGGGCAAGACGCTCTACGACCTGCTGCTTGACATATATAAGGAGTACGGTTTCCAGAAGGAGGCTGCCATCAGCGTTACGAAGCCAGGCAAGAGCGGCGCTGACGAGATAAAGAAGATGATGGAAGACTTCCGCGCTACTCCTCCGACGGAGATTGCAGGCTCAAAGGTTGTCTGCGTGAAGGACTACAAGACCTTGAAGCAGACCGCCAACGGCGAGGTTACGGACATCGAGATGCCTACAACAGCCAACGTGCTGCAGTGGTTCACCGAGGACGGCATGAAGATTTCAGTTCGTCCTTCCGGCACCGAGCCAAAGATCAAGTTCTACTGCGAGGTTCCTGTTGCAGGACAGTTTGACGGCGACTACGCTGCTGCTACGGCAAAGGCTGACGCACGCATCGCTGAGATAAAGAAGTCTTTGGGACTGTAACAAAAAGGGGTTAATAACAAAATCAGGGCACTCAGTTGAGTGCCCTGATTTATTATGCCGAACTATTCTCTTTAGAAGAACATCACGCGGTTGTCCTTGATATCAGAGTTGAGGATGAGTTCCTGCATGAAGTTGCCTGCTGCCTGCATGTTACGCTGTGCGATGCGCTGCATGATAGCCTTGGCATCAAACTTCTGTCCCTGGCGCTGCTGCTTCTTCGTAACCTGGAAGAGGTAAACGCCTGCGTTGCCCTTTACTGGAGCCTTAGAGAACTGTCCCTGCTTGGTAGCAGCCACAGCACCTGAGAGAGCTGGCTCTGATGCACCTGTTGCAACAACGAATACAGGCGAAGCGAAGGTAATCTGGTTGACGTCAACAACCTGTGCGCCCTTTGCCTTGGCACCAGCGACATTCTTCACGCCTGCAACCTTAGCAATCAGCTTCTCAGCCTTCTTGTCGACAAGCACCTCTGCCTTGACCATCTCCTTGACCTGCTCATCGTCGAGGTCACGGTAGCCCTTCTTGTGTATCTTGGTAAGCGCTATAACGAGAAGGTTATCGTTGTCGCCACACTCATAGAGCGGAGAAACCATATCTTCCTCTGACTCATATACCCACTTCAGTGCCTCGTGCGTGCCGTGTATGCCTGCGATGTTGTGCTGGTAAGAGCGTACGTCCTGGTTCTCCAGTACCTGATAGCCGTACTTCTTGGCATTCTTCTCAAGGCTCTCGATGGTCTGGTTCTCAGAAACATACTGTGAGAACTTGTTGTAAGCCTGTGAGTAGGTATCCTTTGAGAAGTTGATAGGAGTCTTGATGACAGCTGCAAGATACTTTGTCTGGAAAGACTTGCGGTCTGTCACCTTTATTATAATATTGCCAGAGTTGGTTGCAAGGTTCTTGAGTTCGCCAGCCTGCATGGTGTTGAGGGCGTTGATGTAAGCCTTGGTGTCAACGTCGAGCGATGGAGCATACTGGTAGTCCTTGGTGGTGAGCCACTGCTTGGCACCCGTCTGTCCGTACTTCTTAGCAAGGGCATCCCACTGGGCTGCGTCAGCTGCGAGGGCTGTCATGATAGAGTCGGCACGGGTGTGAGCAGCATCGAGAGTCTCACCGCCTACCTGGATAACCTGGAACTCAACAGAGTCAGGCAGTTCCTGCTTGGAGATAAGACGGACAGCGTTGAGGGTGTTGTCCTGCTTGTTCTCCTTCACCTGAGTGGTAGTGCCTACTGATATAGAGTCGAGAATCTCTACGATGTCATTAGGGAATACGGTGTTCATCACCGGCACGCCGAGATATGCTACAGAAGAGCCTGACTTGCGTACTATCTCTGAAGGATCCTCGGCGGTAGCGAGCTGTGCCACGAAGTCGTTGGTCTGCTTGCTGATAGCAGCACGGTCAGCGTTTGAAGCCTGCACCTTGACAGACACATACTTGATGTCGCGAGTCTCGTCATACTGCTTGAAGGCAGCCTTCATCTCCTTGTACTTAGCCTTGAGGTCGTCATCGGAAATCTGTATGTCCTTGTCGGCAACAGAAGAGTAAGGCAATGCTGCGAGCTGTATGGCTGCTTCCTCGTTCTCCTCAGCGAAAGACTGCTTTGCCTCTACGTTGTTTGAGATAAAGGTAGCGGCAAGAAGTGACTGATATTTCTGTGAAAGCAGCTGCTGGCGGAGGTTCTTCTCCATGAACTTCCAGTAGTTATATACGGCGCGCATCTGCTCTGCCTGCTGTGGGTTGGTCTGCTGTGCCTTCTTATACTCAGCGATGAACTGCTTGAGAGAGTTGGCATCGAAGCGACCAGTCTGCTGATTTACGAAAGGTGTCTGCAAGAGCATCTGGTTGGTGCCCTGGTTGAGAATGTCGCGAATCTCGTCGTCAGTAACCTTCAGTCCCAGCTTCTCAGCCTCGCGTGAGATGACAGCATTCTGTACATACTGCTGCCATACCATGTCGCGGACCTGGTTGAGCTCGTCCTCAGAAAGGTTGTCACGACCCTGCGACATCTTGATGACATCCTGGTACTCGTCAACCATCTCCTGAAATTCCTGGTAACTGATTTTCTCGCCGAGCACCTCAGCAATCTGCTGGCGCTCGTTGTTCTTGGTAGATTCGCAAGAACGGACTGCCTCCTCAGCGATGAATGCAAAGAGGCCAAGACCGATGATGCCCACCAGAAGGGCACCTCTACTACGGATTTTTCCTAATACTGCCATTTTATTTTATTGTTTAGTTTTTTTACCTATTTATTAACGTGCACAAGGCATAAACGGCGCAAAGTTACGAATTTTTCTGCAATTAAGCAAATTAAAGCGGCATTATTTTCACCAACTCTATCTTCGTCTCGGTGTTTTTGAGTATTTTGCAGCGCCATCCGTCGAGTGTTATGACCTGATTGAGTTTAGGGAACGACTGGTACTTGGCGAGTATCATTCCGCCGACTGTCTTGTAATCGTCGCTCTCAGGAAGGTTGATACCCAACTGCTCGTTGACACGTTCTATCTCCATACGGGCAGAGATGATATAGCCGCCATCCTTCGTTGGGCGACACTCGAACTTGTTGTTGTCGTGCTCATCCTCTATCTCGCCGAATATCTCTTCCACTATATCCTCAAGAGCCACCAAGCCGCTCGTGCCTCCAAACTCATCGACGACAACTGCAAGCGACGTCTTCTGCGCAAGCAAGGTCTTCATCAGTTTGTTGGCAGCCATGGTCTCAGGCACAAAGGGTATGTGGTGAACATGGGAGAACCACTCCTTCTTTATGCGGAACAGTTCGGAGGAGTGTATGTAGCCCAGTATGTGGTCTATATCGTCATCATACACGATGACCTTGGACTTGCCGCTCTCCGTAAACTTCTGGCGCAGCTCGTCCAACGAAGCGGAACGCTCTATGCTGGTAATCTCAGTACGCGGTATCATGCAGTCGCGCACCTTGGTGTCGCTGAGGTCGAGGGCATTACGAAACAGCTTAACCTCGGGAGTTGACAACTGTTCTGCAACACCGTTGGCGGCAGTGCCGTCACCGCCTGCCTCATTGCCGTTAAGGCTCTGGGTGACGAGGTAGTCGAGATCTACTTTGGAAAACTCCTCACGCGCCACGTCCTTGTTAACGCTGATGCCAAGCATCTTGAGCATGCCACGAGAGATAAGCGTGCAGGAGCGCGAGATGGGGTAAAGCACCACAAAGCAGATGGCGGCAGGAATGGCGAAGATGCTAAGCAGCTTGTTAGCGTTGTTCTTGAAGATTGTCTTAGGAAGGTACTCACCGGTAAACAGCACGATAACGGTAGATATTATAGTGTCTGCCGGTACGCGGAACGCCTCTGGCTGGTGAAGAAAAATGGTGGAGTCGAACAACTTGGCTATCAGTATGCCATAGATAACGAGTGCTATGTTGTTGCCTACGAGCATGGTGTTGACGTAGGTAATGGAATGGCGATAGAAGAAAGATATGATGCGATGGGTGATGCTCTCCTCGTCACCATTCATCTCAGCCAGCATGCGGTTGCTCGACACAAAGGCTATCTCCATACCCGAGAAAAAGGCGGAGAACAGCATTGTAATGAGTATGTATGTTATAAGTTCGAGGTCCAATGGCTCAAATATTCAAAAGTCTTTCTTAACTCTTAATTTTTAACTCTTAACTCACCTCCTCCTCGGCGTTGCCGCCTGACGTTTCGGCGTGCTGTCAACAGGGGCATTCCCTTTTGCACTCCCGTTAACGTTATTCGCCTGCGGCTCATCTCTTCGAGTCCCGTTCCCGTTAGCGTTAGCATTTCCATCATCCAACAGGTCCTCACGAGTAAAAGTGCCCTTGGTGTTTGTCACCTTGTAGTGGCGCATGTGCTCGTCGCTTGTGAAGTATGAGCCTTGCAGTTCGCGCTCCGGAGTTATGAGGTGCGAAAACATGTTGGAGTAGAGTTCGTGGCGGTTCTGGTCCCAATAGAGTTCCTCGCTGGTGAACGTCATGCCATCGACGGTCTTTATGCGCACATTACCCATAAGGTGCCACAGCTTCTTGGTGGTGTAGTAATAGGCTGTATCCGACTGTATGTACGTCTCGACGTGATAGTTCTGGTCAAACTGCTCAAGGAACAGTCCACGGTGGAATATCCATCGGGGAGGATTAAGGTTGTCGTTCACCTCCCACCGCTCAGCTATGATGCGATAGCGCATAATGCCCGAGTCGCTTATCAGCGTATTGACACCATACGACGTCATCATCGCCACAGAGTCTTCATCGCGGATGGCCTCAGCGGTGTGCTCCTTCGCATTGTCGCAGGAGCAGAAAACTATCGAGGCTGCGACAACCCCTATAGTTCCTATAAACCCTATAGTGCCTTTAAACTTCAAAATCCAACTTATTCAAACTTCCACTTTGCGAACCATCGTTCGTTGAACGTCAACCCGATGTTTATGCGGAATGTGTTCTCACGAATGACGGAGCCCGACTCGTTGACCCACTGGAAGCCAATGTTCAGTATCGACCTGTTATTATAATTATTGATAATAGGCAGACCTACGCCAAAACTTGCCGACACTTCGCGCGGACCGTTAACGATACCGTCGGTGGTGTTAATTTTCAAGTATGACGACGTATAACCTATTCCTGCGCGATACTTTATCCTGTCAGCAAATGAGCGTCCGTTGACGTTACGGCACCACTCGCCGCCTAAGTTTATCCTATGACGGTTGTCGTAACTTCCCGTTGTGCCTACGATGCTGCCGTCAGGCTTCAGGTAGTGACGCACTGGCAACGAGTTCCAGTTCTGGAAACTGTAGTCCAACCCGACCTTCCACTTGTTATCATGCTTGTATGCCACACCGAAGGCTATCTCGGTAGGCATCGACAGCCCGCCCTTAGCATAGCACTGTGTCGTATCACCCTGCACGGCAAGAGTGTTGTATGACACATACTCCAGTTCGGCATCGCCGCCAAGGCGGTGTCCTGGTGTCACCGTAGCGCCAACTGTGAGGTTGTCACGCTTGCCTATAGGATGTGAATACTGTGCCGCGAATGACAGTTTATAGGTGTGTACACTCTGATGGTATGACTTGTAGATGGAATTGACGTAACCGTCGGAGAATGTGCTCGTAACCTCCCTGCCTATCGTTCCCCACAAGAAAGAGGCGTTCATACCTATGGAAAGGTTCTTCACAGGTTCCCAGCCGGCACCGAGGAACAACTCATGCAGACCGCCGTCGGCAGAATAGGAGGTCGTCTGCGTAGTGCTGGTATATAGCGGGTCATAAGGGTATTGGGCATAGTTGTTCACCTTTTGGGTACTCTCAAAGCCAAATCCCATGTCGGTATATGGCACCAAACCGAATGCCATACCCAAATGGCGTGCCGCCCGAAAACCTGCTATGAAATACTCGAAGTCACCGATGTTGGCACCCTTGGTGACGCTCCCCTCCTTGAAAACGGTGCGCTGCAAGGACATACCTACATCAAAGATAAAGGTGAGCGAGTCAACACTGGAGTAAGATGCCGGGTTAAGATAGTTTATCTGGTTACCCTCCCTGAAAGCCTGTCCTACGCCATTCATGCCACGGCTGGCACCGTTCGACTGGTCTACAAGCGAGCCCAGTCCATACATGGAATAGGGTGACAACGTGCCGCTCTGGGCGAAAATACTTATTGTTGATGATATAATAAGAGATAGTGATAGAAGAAATTTTCTCATTACTAACTGTTGAACTTTTTATTCTCTTGTGCTCGTTTTTTACTATTTGGTGCAAAATTATTCAAAAAAAATGAAATAAGCGAAGGTTTTACCAATAAAATAAGTTATTTTTGCATCATGAAACCGAATATTTGCTTTTTTTTTAGAATACTGGCGTGCTTTTTGCTGTTTTCATCAGCAGACGGACACGCCGAGACAGCCAACGGGACAGACACGTTGGTAACAGAGCGTTTGGAGCAGGTTGACATCTCGCTCCTCACTTGTGAGCCGCACGAGGAAGTATATTCCCTCTACGGCCATACAGCCATACGTATCAACAACCGGCAGAGTGGCGAGGACTATGTCATAAACTACGGAGTGTTTGACACGACGATGAATTTCTTCGTCATACGATTTATCTTTGGATTGACCGACTACACCATGATGGCATGTCCTTTCAAGGACTTCAAAGATGAATATCAACACTTCGGAAGTGGCATATACGAACAGCGCCTCAACATGTCGCCAAAAGAGAAGATTCAGTTCTTTATCGATTTGACACAAAACGCTAAGCCTGAGAATATTATATATCGCTATAATTACTTCTACAACAACTGCACGACTAAGGCTCGCGACATACTTATCAACGCACTCAACGGCGAGGTGAAATATTCTCCGTTGACGCATCTACAGCAGGGCGAAAAGTCTTTTCGCGAACTCATAAAGACAGGCAACGGAGAGTATCGCTGGACGATGGCAGGCAATGACATGCTGCTTGGTGTAGGTGCCGACGCCAACACCAACCACGACGAAAGGCAGTTTCTGCCTCAAGTGTTGTCTCAGGACTTCGACTCGGCTATGGTTGTCTATCCCGACGGCAGCGAGAAAGCACTGGTAGATACCGCCTACTGGGTATTGCCTACAGGAAAGAAGTGGAGGAACGAGGAAATGAACCTGTTTTCCTACACTCCCACACAGTGTGCCTTGGCATTCCTCGTACTGATGATTGCTTTTTCCCTCGTAGAGTATTATGTAGCGGGAGATCCACTGTTGTGGATACACTATGCGATATACGCCCTGTATGCCACAGCAGGCACCTTCCTATTCTTAATGCTTTTCTCACAGCATCCAACGGTACGTGTTAATTTCCAGATACTTATATTCAATCCTTTGTTCTATATATTTGCACTTCCGAAGTACATCACGAGATGGGGTAAGTACGCCATGCTAACCAGCCTCGCACTCTTCTTCGTCGGCAACTTTTTGCAGTGTTATGCCGAGGGAGTAAACATCATGGCTGCTGCAATGTTAGTCACTTTTTTACCTATTTTATTTTGCAGAGTCAAAAAAATGTAGTAATTTTGCGTCTTAAACCAAATAAAACAGAAATTAAAAACTTAAGCACTATATGAATTTCAATTCCATTCTCTCGGCTCTCTTTGGCAATAAGTCAAGCCGAGACATCAAGAAGATACAACCATTAGTTGACAAGGTCAAGGCTGCCTACCCCGCTATAGAGGCACTGTCAAACGACGAACTGCGTGCCAAGAGCAAGGAACTGCAACAGTTTGTGCAGGGCTCCGTCAGCGATCAAAAGGCGCAGATAGCCCAGCTTAAGGAGAAGATAGAGCAGACTCCTATCGACGAGCGCGAACCCATCTTCAACCAGATTGACAAACTGGAGCAGGAAGTGCTCGACAAACTCGAAGAGGCACTTGACGAGGTCTATCCCGTTGCTTTCTCTATAGTTAAGGAGACGGCACGCCGCGTTGCCGAGAACGAGGAGACCATTGTAACGGCAACGGACTTCGACCGACAACTTGCCTCCGACCCTGCCAAGGACTTTATCACCATCGACGGCGACAAGGCTATATACCACAATCACTGGACCGCAGGAGGCAACGACCTCAAGTGGGAAATGGTGCACTATGACGTGCAGCTCTTCGGTGGCACAGTGCTTCACCAGGGCAAGATTGCCGAGATGGTTACCGGTGAGGGTAAGACGCTGGTGGCTACCTGTCCCGTATTCCTTAACGCCCTCACAGGCAATGGCGTCCATGTGGTGACTGTCAATGACTACCTCGCAAAACGTGACTCCGAATGGATGGGGCCGCTCTATATGTTCCACGGTCTGTCTGTTGACTGTATTGACAAGCACCGTCCTAACTCAGAAGAGCGCCGACAGGCATACCGTGCAGACATCACTTTCGGTACCAACAACGAGTTCGGCTTCGACTATCTGCGCGACAACATGGCGATGCAGCCGGAAGACCTCGTACAGCGTAAGCATAACTTCGCCATTGTCGATGAGGTTGACTCCGTGCTCATTGACGACGCACGTACACCGCTCATCATATCCGGTCCTGTGCCTAAGGGCGATGACCAGATGTTTGAGGAGTACCAGCCACTTGTAGAAAAGATGGTTTCAGAACAGCGCAAGCTTGCTACTCAGCTCCTTGCCGAGGCAAAGCAGAAAATTGCCAAGGGTACTGAGAGCGGCGACAAAGACCTCGCACAGGAAGGCTTCCTCGCACTGTTCCGCTCATATAAGGCACTCCCTAAGAACACCCCGTTGGTAAAGTTCCTCTCTGAGGACGGCATCAAGTCGGGCATGCTCACCACCGAGGAGTATTACATGGAGAACAACAACCGTCGTATGCCTGAGGCTATAGCCCCCCTCTACTTCGTCGTTGACGAGAAGATGCATGGCGCTGACCTCACCGACAAGGGCGTGGAATGGCTCTCCAAACAAGTCAACGACAAGGAACTCTTCGTCATTCCCGACATCACCTCCGAGCTCTCGGCTCTCGAAGCAGAGACAGGACTCACCGATGAAGAGCGTCTGGAGAAGAAGGATGCGCTCATCAACCATTTCTCCGAACAGTCCGAGCGAGTACACACCTTGCAGCAACTCCTCAAGGCATACTCTCTTTACAACCGCGACGACGAATATGTTGTCATCGACGGTCAGGTGAAGATTGTTGACGAGCAGACAGGCCGTATCATGGAGGGCCGCCGCTGGTCCGACGGTCTGCATCAGGCTGTGGAGGCAAAGGAGCACGTAAAGGTAGAGGCTGCCACACAGACATACGCCACCATCACCCTGCAGAACTACTTCCGTATGTACCACAAGCTCTCGGGTATGACGGGTACGGCATCCACCGAAGCAGGCGAATTCTGGGACATCTACAAACTCGACGTCGTGGAGATACCTACCAACCGTCCCGTCATCCGTAAGGATATGGACGACCGCGTATATAAGACGGCACGCGAGAAGTACAAGGCTGTCATCGAAGAGGTAGAGGCTATGCGCAATGCTGGTCGCCCAGTACTCGTAGGCACCACCTCGGTTGAAATCTCCGAACTCATATCACGCATGCTGAGCATGCGCAAGATACCTCACAATGTGCTCAATGCCAAGGAGCACGCACGCGAGTCACTTATTGTGGCTGAGGCAGGCAAGAGCGTCAACGGTCTCGGTGCCGTAACCATCGCCACCAATATGGCAGGACGTGGTACCGATATCAAGCTCACACCTGAGGTAAAGGCAGCAGGCGGTCTCGCCATCATAGGCACCGAGCGCCACGAGAGCCGTCGCGTTGACCGCCAGTTGCGCGGTCGTGCCGGACGTCAGGGTGACCCAGGCTCCTCTGTCTTCTACGTATCTCTCGAAGACAAACTCATGCGCCTCTTCGCCTCCGAGCGCATCGCCAAGGTGATGGACCGCTTAGGCTTCGAGGAAGGCGAGCGTATCGAGGCACCGATGATATCACGTTCCATCGAGCGTGCACAGAAGAAGGTTGAGGAAAACAACTTCGGCATACGTAAGCGTCTGTTGGAGTATGACGACGTGATGAACAAACAGCGTACCGTCATCTACAACCGCCGTCGTCACGCCCTCATGGGTGAGCGCATCGGCATGGATATCACCAACATCATCTGGGACCGCGTGCTCTCCATCCTCTCCAACAACGACTACGAGGGATGCAAAGAGCGCTTCCTCAAGCTGTTCTTCATGGAGGTGCCATTCACCGAGGAAGAGTTTGCCTCTGCGCCACGCCAGCAACTCGAGGAAGAGACCTTCCAGAAAGTTATGGCAAACTTCAAGCAGCACGTTGACAAGGTGCAGGCAGAGGCACAGCCAGTGGTGAAGCAGATATACGAAGACCCTAACGCCAACTTCGAGCGCATCATCATACCTCTCACCGACCTTCACCTCATCTACCGCATGAACTTCGACCTCAAGGAGTGCTACGATGCAGAGAGCAAGAACGTGATGAAGGAGTTTGAGAAGATGATACTCCTCCACACCATCGACGACAACTGGAAGGAGAACCTGCGCCAGCTCGACGAACTGCGCCACTCATCACAGAATGCGTCATACGAGCAGAAAGACCCTCTGCTCATCTTCAAGCTCGAGTCAGTGAAGCTGTGGGATGCTATGATCAACCAGATGAACGACTCCGTATGCTCTACCCTCTCGCGCATACATATACATAAGGAGGAAGCACCGGCACAGGCACCTGTCACTATGTCAAAGCCCGAGCCACAGCCGCAATATCAGACCAACAAGCCCGAGCTCAACGCTGACGGCTCCCCTGCCCTGCCACCGCTCCCAGATAAAATGCAGGACGGCATGAACCGCCCAGGCTACATAGACCCTACAGCACCCAAGATGCCGCCACGCATGCCAATCATCAAGGACAAGGAACCACGTCCCAACGACCCATGCCCCTGCGGCTCAGGCAAGAAGTACAAACACTGTCACGGAAAAAGATAAATGGAAAAAACAACCCACAGTCTCACCCGCTTCATCAACAAGATAGCGGAGAAATTTCCTCCCCGTGAGGACGGTACTTTCAGCTTTACCGACATACATGTCCGCGTCTCCCAGGACACGGGCGACGTCATGGCATTCGACGATGACGACAAGGAAATCACTCGCATCGTAGTAGAGGAATGGATCAGTGCGCCCCTCGAGACTGAGGAGTTCTACGACATGGTACACAAAGCCTTCACACCCGTCATAGAGCAACACGGCATATACCTCAACATCGCCCAGCCCTATAACTACGTGTTGGAAAACGAAAACGGCAACTACATCTGCGAGTTGTACATCGTTGACGACAGTGAGACCACCATCCTCGGCACCCCATTCATGGAAAATCTCTCTGCCGAACTCGACGATTTCATTGACAAAATCCTAAAAGAAGAATGATAATTTGCAAGGTTCAATTTATTTTTGTAATTTTGCACACGTTTTTTACAAGGTTGGTTCCGTAGCTCAGCTGGATAGAGCAACAGCCTTCTAAGCTGTGGGTCTCGGGTTCGAATCCCGACGGAATCACAAATAAGGTAGCCGTTTGGCTACCTTATTTGTTAGTTATTACAATTATTTTTTGTTTTCTCAAAGAAAATCACTACTTTTGCAGAAACTAAAACTCACGATTTGTAATGAATTGGATAATATTGATTGTTGCAGGACTTTGTGAAGTAGGCTTCACATATAGTCTCGGTCGTGCAAAGGGAGTCACAGGCACGGAATGGTGGACATGGATTTCTGCATTTGCTCTTTTGTATGTCCTCAGTGCCGTGTTCCTTGCCAAAGCCACTCAGACGATTCCGTTAGGTACGGCATATCCTGTTTGGACAGGGATTGGTGCCGTTGGTGCAGTGATTGTTGGTATATTCATATTCCACGAGCCTGCCACCTTCTGGAGGTTATTCTTCATCACGACCCTCATCATCTCGATAATAGGATTAAAAATGTTGGCATAAAGCGTCTCATGGCGAGAGACGTGCATGAATATTCATAAGGATAGTAATTTCGCTACTAAACCTTCATAATCATCAACAGCAAAACTTACAGTAGAATCAGCATCAGGAACAAGTCCTCGTTGATGAGGAACTTCTTTCATGGGTTGCAATACCATCTTTTTATCTTTGAGATGCACATACAATTCGAAAACTTCATGTGTCCGGTACAGCTCTTTCCAACTCCTGACTTTCAACTTTCTTAAATCAAAATTAGGAAATTGTTCAAATGTTTTATGGTTACTTAGATCAAGAGCATTTTTTATTGCGGATATGATGGAGGGCTTGTCGTCGGCAGGCGCAATAATAACAGGTTCATGCATACAACTTATACCTCGACCATTCCAGCTATATGAGCAAGGAACCACTTTAACCTGTGTAGATGTCCTATATATACAACAAGAATGCTCTGCCCTTTCAACTTTCAATGAGGAATTTTTCCATTTGGGAAATTTTAAGTGATATACCTTGAAATGATACAATTTAAGGTGTAACGTCCCAAGATTCAATGTTGTGTATATCTTGTCAAATGTTTTTTCAAAAAGATGCTTCATGCTATATCCTTTTTTACATGTTTATCAGTATGACTGCAAAGGTACGAAAAAAAATGAAGGTGATAATTCTTTTTTGAAAAAAAGGCAAATAAATTTTGCATCTGATATTTTTTAACTGCCTTTGTACCAACACATT
>JAFVBX010000117.1 GCA_017479675.1 Prevotella sp. | reverse complement strand
TTTGCTTCTTTATGGCAAGATGGAGAAGAAACCTATTGCATTGGCTCCGATGCTGGCTGGACTGCTTTTGCCAATGGTATCAACGACGGAACGATAGCTATTAGCGCCAATGCAAAGTTAATGGCAGATAATATCACCGTCACAGCGATGATTGGCAACAGTGGCCATAGATATGCCGGCACATTCGATGGCAACAACAAAACCATTACGCTGTCTATCAGTGGTACGTCAGGATTTGAGGCTCCTTTCAGCTATATCAATGGCGCAACGATTAAAGACCTGAAAGTATCGGGAACGCTTTCAGGCGGTATCCATTGTTCTGGTCTTATTGGCTTAACAAACGGAACCAACAATGTCAACAATGTTATCGTGGATTGCGCCATTACAGCCACAGGTTCCCATTGCAGCGGACTGCTTGGACGTAATGATGGCGCAACTACTACCCTCAATGGCTGCGCCTTTACTGGTTCCATCAGCAAGGCAAGCGGCAATTGTAATGTCGGTGTCCTGTGGGGATGGAGCAACGGAGGAACTGCTATCCTCACCAACTGCTTGGAAAACGGAACATACACAAATTGTTCGCCGCTACAGCCTATCGGCAATCTGCCTACTAATACTATTACGAACACCTTCTACGTTTCCAATGTCAGCAGTTCATACGGAACACGCGTCTATACATCTACACAGGATGGAGAGGTAAACGGACTGGTGACGGCAGTCGATGGCAACAATTATTATGCGCTAACAGATATTAGTGGTATCAACGAGCGTTACGAACTTCTGGGTGCATCGGTAAGCCCGGAACCAGTCGTAAAGTTTGTAGGCACCACGCTCACGAAAGATGCAGATTATACGGTCAGCTACAGCAACAATACATCCAGAGGAACAGGCTCGGTCATTATCACTGGCGCTGGTTCTTATTCTGGAACAAAAACAATAAACTTTGCTGTTGCTGCCACCAACCTAAGCGGCAGCGGTACGGAAGGCTCGCCTTTCACTATTGGTAGCGATGATGATTGGACGGAGTTTGCTGCCAGCGTCAATAGCGGCTTCACCTTTAGCGGAATGTATGTGAAGATGACGGACAATGTCAATGCAAGCAGTATGGCTGGACAATACGATAGTGAGCCGTTCTCTGGTACGTTTGATGGCGACAGCAAGACCTTGAACCTTAGTATCGTGAATACGGGTACAAGTGGGAGTCTTACCGACCCTTCTACAGGAACAGCTCCTTTCCACTATATCAAGAATGCCGTTATCAAGAATGTAAAGACAACAGGCAGTGTCAGCGCAACCGCCATCCACGCATCTGGATTGGTAGGACTTGCAGATGGCACCAACACGATCCTGGGCTGTACCGTTAGTGCAACCATCAACACTACTTCAAATTATGTAGGTGGAGTCCTTGCTCATGGTATTGCCTCCAATACAACCATTCAGGATTGTACCTTTAATGGAACGATTAATGGAAGTAGTGGTGGCAGCAGTTATGTGGCAGGTTTATACGGATGGAGTCATGGCGGAAGCTCCGTCGTCAAGAATAGTTTGGAAAATGGTACCTATACTAATGTCAGAACCTTTAATCCTGTTTTCCTAGGTTGGCAAGGTGGTGCCAGCGTATCAGGCACCTATTACCTCAATGGGAATGGAGATTACGGCACTCGTGTCTATACAGCACTCCCTGACGGAGAGATGTGCGGCCAGGTGACGGCTGCAGATGGTAACAATTATTATGCATTGACAACGGTCAGCGGTATCAACGAAAGGTATCAGTTGCTGGATGAATCCGTAACTCCCGTTCCTGTTGTGAAATTCTTCAATACCACTTTGACACAGAATACAGACTATACTGTCAGCTACAGCGACAACACGTCGGGCGGTACGGGTTCTGTCATCATTACAGGTATAAACGATTATATGGGAACAAAGACCGTGAACTTCAAAATTGCTGCCAACACGTTAACTGGAAGTGGTACGGAAGGAGATCCCTATGTCATCAGTAGCAATGATGATTGGACGTCCTTTGCGAATAGTGTTAACTCTGGTTTTACCTATAGCGGAGAGTTTGTAAAACTTACAAAGAATGTCAATGCCACTGTCAATGTCGGCCTTCGCAATAACGAGCCTTTCTCAGGTACATTCGATGGTGACGGACATACGCTTACGGTCACGCTGACAGCAAATGCCGCTAGCACTTCAGGCAACACCGAAGGCATAGCACCATTCCACTTTATCAGAAACGCCACTATCAAGAACTTACGGACAGCTGGCACCATTACATCTACTACTAATCACACCTCTGGACTTGTCGGTTTCTCAGAGGGAACCAACACTTTCCAAAACTGTGTGGTCAGCACGACGTTGAATGTAAAGTATTATATGGGTGGTTTTATCGGTCATTCCCAGAGTTCTTCAATAACGATAAGAGATTGTCTGTTCAATGGAACTGTCAACGGTAGCAGCAGTACCTATATAGCCGGTATCTGGGGCTGGAATGGTGGAGGTTCTGGCAGTATCGTCAATTGCTTGGAGAACGGCACTTACACAGGTGTCAGTTCATATGATGCCATAGGATGGACTCCTGCTACGCCAACTAACACTTATCGCATCAACAGCAGTAGCAAGGGTACAGCTACGACTGCGGAAGCACTTGCAGACGGAACGACAACTGCCGCCCTGCAAAATGGTCGTGCTGAGACGATATGGGCGCAGGATGAATTTACGAATAGCCCTATGCCGGCAGTATTTGCTAATACGATGATATACAAAGTACCGTCCTCTAGCATCGGAACATTTTCAACGAGTGTGCCAGTAGTATTACCAGAAGGCTTGGAGGCTTACGTTTGCAAAACTTACGATAGCGGAAAGAGCACCATATCAACTCAGAAGGTGGAGGGAACTATCCCAGCCAACACAGGTGTGCTGATGAAAGGCATAGGTGGAGAAACATACACCCTTGTGGCTTCAAGCCATACTCCTGAGGCGATAGAGGGTAATGCCCTCATAGCAGTGGTGGAGGCAACTCATGTTGACCAGACAGTAGGTGAGTACACCAACTTCATGATGAGTGGAGGCAAGTTCGTGAAGATTGCAGCATCAAGCAACCCTAATGACAAGATACCAGCAAACAGGGCTTACCTGCCTATACTCACATCAGCCTTGCCTGCAGGTAGCGGACAGAGCATAACGTTGAACTGGGATGAGGAGACTGGAGTGAAAGCAGTTCGCGATGCCCAGTTTATGATTAATAGTTATTATACCCTTGACGGTAGGAAACTGAATGGAGCTCCATCTAAGGGTGGTATATATATAAATAATGGTAAGAAAGTTATTAAGTAATAAGGAGGAGAAAAGAAATGAAAAAGAAGAAATATATTTTGCCTTCAGCAAAGGCGATAGCGATAATGCCTGTAAGGATATTGGAGGGCAGCAGCCCCGTAGCGATATACACAAGTGAGGAAGGCGCACAGAGCGGCGCCGAGTCTCTCGACTTGAATTTTGAATAATAAAAAGCATATATATAAGTATAGGCACAATCCCATTTTGGGGTTGTGCCTATTGCGTTTAGGGGCTTCAAGAATTGTTTTTTTCTGTGATTTGTATTTGTTAATAGAAAAATAATGTGTAACTTTGCATGGGGAAAGAATACCCCTAATGTTATGATAGACAACAGAGAAGAGATATTTCCTTTGGTTGACGAGACGGGCAAGGTAACAGGCAAGGCGACTCGCGGAGAGTGTCACAGCGGGACGAAGCTGCTGCACCCCGTAGTGCATCTGCATGTGTTCAACAACAAAGGGGAGGTGTACCTGCAGAAACGTCCTGAATGGAAAGACATACAGCCGGGGAAATGGGACACGGCGGTGGGAGGACACATAGACTACGGCGAGACACCCGAGGCGGCGCTGATGCGTGAAGTTAGGGAGGAACTGGGGATAACGGACTTTACCCCGAAGTATATGGGGAAGTACGTGTTTGAGAGTGCCGTTGAGAGGGAACTGGTGTATGTCCACAGCACAGTATATGAGGGTGAGATAAGCCCATCGTCAGAGGAACTGGACGGCGGACGGTTCTGGTCGATGGAGGAGATAACCGCTTCTATGGGGAAGGACATACTCACACCGAACTTCGAGGGGGAGTTCACACGCTTTTTCCTAAACAGAGTATGCCGACAGTGAGGCTGAAGCTATTGCGGGAAAGGTTTAAAATAAAGAATAAGGAATAAAGAGAATAAAGAATAAGGAGAAAAAGTATGAAGACATTGAAATTTATTGCGGCTGTATGCGCCCTGTTTATGACTATGGCGTGCAACGGAAAGAAGAATGCTCTGATAGTGTTCTTCTCACATGCCGGTGACAATTACAGCGTGGGAAACATCAGCGTCGGCAACACGAAAATAATTGCTGACTATATCAGCGAGCTGACAGGTGCCGACCAGTTTGAAATCAAGACAGACAAATATGACGGCATGGCATATCGTCCGCTGTGCGACCTCGCAAAGAAAGAGCAACAGGAGGGTATGCTGCCAGAGTTTGAGGGCAGCGTTGACGTTTCCGGGTATGAAACAATATTCATCGGCGGTCCTGTATGGTGGGGCACCTACCCACAGGTGATGTTCACCTTCTTCAAGAAGTACGACCTGAACGGCAAGACAATAATACCCTTCACCACCCACGAGGGTTCAGGCTTGGGACGTTGCGTAGATGACGTGAAGGCAGCCTATCCTAACGCCAACGTCATGAAAGGCTTCTCTATTTACGGTCACGATGCTCGCGACGGCAAGGAAGATGTTAAGAAATGGCTCAAAGGATTGGGGATGTGAATTGATATAACGTGAAGTATCTCATAGACGTGGAGTATCTCATAGAAACCTATGAGTAATTTACTGTTCAACTGTAGTTGTGGTCTATGATGATGGTTATTTCCTTATCGGGTATCAAAGCGTTTATTTCTGCTTCCAGCTGAGCGCAGAAGCCTTTCTCGTCGTGTACGGAGATGTCAGGCACCACGTCAACGGAGATGCGGTTTTCCTTCTCGAAATAGTAGAAGCCGTGCACCTGTGTTATATCCTTGTGGCTGGCAAGGGTTTGCATTACGGTGCCCTGTAGTTCGGCACGCTTGTTGTTGCCCGTCGCTATGGCATATACTCCCACAGTCATAATGATGCCGTGACGCTCGAACATCTTTTCGGAAATACTCCGTGTGAGCCCGTGTATCTGGTGGGCGTCCATAGTGTCATAGACGTTGATGTGCAGTGAACCTATCATCACGTCGGGACCGTAGTTGTGGAGTATGATGTCGAACACGCCATGTACGCCCTCGAAGTCAGACACCTCACGTCGTATCTCGCTTACCAATTCGGGCGAGATGCGTGCACCCAACAGCTCGTTGACGGGAGAGGAAAGCATTTCTACGCCTGCCCTGATGATGACGATTGAGATGAGGGCACCGAGTATGCCGTCGAGCGACACGTTCCAGAGGAGCATGATGCCTGCAGAAATGAGCGTGGACAGGGTGATGACGGCATCGAAAAGGGCATCGGAGCCTGACGCAATGAGGGCATCGCTCTTGAGCTGGCTGCCCTTGCGCTTCACGTATTGTCCGAGAAGGAGCTTTACTATTATCGCCACAATGATTACCACAAGAGTGACGGCAGTATATTCCGGCTCCGTAGGATAGAATATTTTCTTGACCGACTCAATGAGCGACGTTACGCCTGCCGACAACACCAGTACGGCTATTACTATGGCGCTGAAATACTCTATTCGTCCGAAACCGAATGGGTGCTCACGGTCTGCCGGACGCGCTGACAGTTTGGTGCCTATAATGGTGATGACACTCGACAGGGCATCGCTGAGGTTGTTGACGGCATCCATCACTACGGCGACGCTGCTTGCCAGCACACCCACCGTAGCCTTGAAAGCGGCAAGCAGCACGTTGGCAACGATGCCTATGACGCTGGTGCGTATGATCTCTCTCGAACGGTCACTTTTCTGTTCCATGATGTATGTTTTTTATTATATACTTCTATCTGCCACTCTGCTGTATCATGGCGGCGATGTCGTCGCAGAAGCGTTGGTTGCTGAGCATCTGGTCTATTGTGATGTGCATACGGTAACGCCAGTAGTGACGTGGGTTGGCAGGTATGTTGATGCGCTCGGCATTGAGGTCGGAGAGTTTGAGCTCGTCGCTGACGGCGAGCCAGTCTTGCAGGGAGAGGATGCAGAGCATGGATGCTGACTGGAGGTTACGCAGCATGATGTCGCGAGCCAGCCATGAGGGCAACGGATGGGGCGCCTCGTCACGCCTGCCAAGCATCTGGGAGTAATAGCGTTGGGCACGCACATTGTCCTCATCCCACCACATACGGAGGGTAGGCATATCGTGGCTGTCTATGGTACAGACGCTACGGTAGGGATAGCGCTCGGGGTTGCCAAACTGCCTGCCATATTCCTTAGGCATGGACTGCACCTCGAGCGAAAGGATGCGAAGGTCGCTCATAACGGTTGGCACACAGGGGGGAATCATGCCGAGGTCTTCGGCACAGGCGAGCATACGTGTTGCCTCGATGAGCCGGGGGAGCTTCTGCATGGCTTCGTGTTGCCAGAGCTGGTCGTTGCGACGATAGTAATAGTCGTCGTAGAGACGGTTGAAGACATGGCGCTCGCCATCGCTAAGCAGCATCTTGTAGATATAGGAATGTCGGGCGGCGATGCGAGGGTGGTAGAGCTCTGGACCAGCGTGGTCGCGCAGGAAGAGCACATTGCTGATGAGTGTGTAGAGCCCGTCGCGGATAGTTGATAGTTGATCGTTGATAGTTGATAGTTGATAGTTTTCGTTTTCGTAGCGAAGCGTTTCGTTTTCGTTAACATTATTATACCACGCTTCGACCTTGCGCTGGGTGTCATACTCGGGGCGCATGAGGTAGTAGCCGTCACGGTATGGGGTGACGAAGTTGTCACGCACATAGGTGGCTTTGTCGTGGAAAACGGCCTGCAAGACCTCTTGGGTGATATATGGGCGTGTGAAGAGGTCTTTCTTGAACTCCAACCCATATGCTTCAACTTCCTCGGGGCGTAGTCCGAGGGCTGGCTGGAACTGTCCGAGCAAGCCGTGGACAGCGTGGGTGGGAATCTCCCATATACGGAAGAAGCCGAGCACGTGGTCTATGCGGTAGGCGTCGAAGTATTTCTGCATATTCTGGAAACGGCGCACCCACCACTGGCAGCCGTCATTGAGCATCGCCTCCCAGTTGTAGGTTGGGAAGCCCCAGTTCTGCCCGTTGACGGAGAAGTCATCGGGGGGAGCGCCTGCCTGACCGTTAAGGTTGAAGTAATGGGGTTCCTGCCACACGTCACATCCCATGCGCTGTACGCCGATGGGTATGTCGCCCTTGAGGATGATGCCCAGTGAACGTGCATACTGGTGGGCTCTCTTCATCTGGCAGGCAAGGACATACTGTACATAGTAGTAGAAGGATACCTGACGGTACTCCTTGGTGCGAGGATTGGAGAGCAGGGGACGCTCCGCCTCGTTCCATACGGTGTGCCCCTTCCACTCGCGGAAGTCTGCCGTCTTGTGGCGAGAGCGCAGATAGCAATACTGTGCGTATGGCACGAGCCAACGCTCCTCATCCCTGAACCATTCCTTGAATTCCTTTGTGGCGAGAGTTTGCTTGCCTTCCTGTTCGAACAAAAGTTGCAGATACTCCTCCTTGGCTTGTATCATGCGCTCATAGTCTATCTGGCGCAGTTGGTTGAGCTGTTTGCGCAGTGACTCCAGTTCCGCAGCCTTCTTGGCATCCTTCAGTGGCGGCAGCTGGCGGAAATCTACATACTGCGGATGGAGTGCGAAGATGGATATGCAGGAATAGGGATAGGAATCGCTCCATGTGTGGTTCATGGTGGTATCATTGATTGGCAATACCTGGAGCACGCGCTGGTTGGTGTATGCCACCCAGTCAACCATTCGTTTGAGGTCGCCGAAGTCGCCAACGCCGAAGCTGCCCTCCGTGCGCAAAGAAAAGACGGGGATTAGCGTGCCAGCCTTCTTCACATTATATATCTTAAAGAAAGCCTGTGAAAGTTCGTGCTCCTCTATGTCGCCACGTCGCAGGCGCGGCATACGGAAATAGCGGTTGTCATCCGTCTCCCACATTGGTTCGTTGAGCTCGTCACCGTCCTTGACGGCGACAAACTTGAAGTCGAGGTTTTCTCCAGCGGTGTATTCGGCATCGATGTCGCAGGTCCACTCGTTGGGTGCCTGTTCGATGCAGGGGATGGCACGGTCTATATGCCATTCACCGAGAACAGGGTGACCGCCACAGAGCACCAGACGCTGGTCGCCACGCAACTGCGGAGCACGTACCTTGAGACGCACCACCGATGGATTGGGACGACGGTATGCCTCCCTGTGAGCGCGACGGTTGATGCACTCGGTGAAGGCAGAGCTGTAGAGGTAGGAATCGTGGGGTATGGCAATCCACACATCGTAGGCGGTGTATTGGCTGATGCCCTGCTGACCTATGGCTATGCGGTGCGCCTGTGTGGTCCACTCATGGTTTACCACCTCGGAGCCGTTCTGCTCGCTGTAGTAGTAGTCGAGGTATTCCACGCCTGACAGGTCACAACGATAGGTGTACTGCCACTGTCCGTCTCCACACTGTGTCATGCGATGGGTGTCCAGCGTGCCATCGGGCATACGAAGGTTTATGTACAGGTCGTTGCCATACTGGGTGCCGTAGGCTATATTGAAATAGATTTGCACGATTTGGTGTTTTACTGTTTACAGTTGATAGATAAGGTAGGCATAGTAAGCTATCACAAGAATAACGAATAGGGCACCCTCGGAACGTGTCATGGAGTAGCGTGTCTTGCCAAACTTGCATACTCCCCACAGCAATACAGAGGAGGCAAGCAGGATGATGATATCTGCAGGGGTGATGCCTCCGATGCCGAGAGGACGGATGGCGGCTGCCGTGCCGAGTATGAAGAACACGTTGAATACTACGCTGCCCACGATGTTACCGAGTGCCATAGCGGTGTCACCTTTCTTGGCTGCCATGACTGATGCTGCGAATTCCGGTGCCGATGTACCGATGCTCACTATGGTGAGGGCTATGATACTCTGGCTCAAGCCCATAGAGGCGGCTATGCCTGACGCTCCCCTAACCATTCCCTCGCCACCGAGTATAAGTACTGCAAGTCCTACTATTACAGCCGTGATGGCTTTCCATAGCGGCATCTTCTCTACTCCATCCGAGCTTTTATCCTCACCGCTGTTACCGTTCTTGGCTATCGCGAGGGTATAGGATATGAAGATGGCAAACATACATAGCATGAGCAAACCTTCTGCACGACTTATCTGCGCCGTGCCATCACTATCTGTAAAGAGTGCCGTGATGGCTATCACTACGCTGGAGAGGACTGCAAAGGGGACGTCATAGCGCAAGTTGGCTGGTTGTACCACGACAGGGCGCACCAAGGCGGTAGCACCCATGATGCCGAGTATGTTGAAGATGTTACTGCCTACTATGTTACCCAAGGCAATATCTACGTTGCCTTTAATGGCAGAGAGTACGCTGACCACGAACTCGGGGGCACTGCTGCCTATCGCCACTATGGTGAGACCAACCACAATGGATGGGATGCCGAAGCGGCGGGCTATGGAAGCAGCACCATCCGTGAGCCAGTCGGCACCTTTGATGATAGCCAACAAGCCCACGGAGAATAACACGATATTAAGAAGCAGCTCCACTAACTTTAATCTTTAATCCTTATACTTTAATCCACCTTTGGCAACTGGTCAAGATACTGCTGCAGTTCCTCGTCAGTTGGAATGTAGTCGGTCATGGTCTTGGAGTTGTACTGCTCGTAAGCCACGAGGTCGAAGTAACCAGTACCGGTAAGTCCGAGCACGATGTTCTTTGCCTCACCCGTTTCCTTGCATTTGAGCGCCTCGTCGATGGTTACACGGATGGCGTGGCTTGACTCTGGTGCAGGCAGTATGCCTTCAGTGCGTGCAAAGAGCGTTGCAGCATCGAATACCGATGTCTGCTCTACGGCGCGAGCCTCGAAAAGTCCGTCGTGATAGAGCTGTGACAGTATTGGACTCATGCCGTGGAAACGCAGACCACCTGCGTGGTTGCTGCTTGGTATGAACTGGCTGCCGAGGGTGTACATCTTGGCGAGAGGACATATCTTACCCGTGTCGCAGAAGTCATAAGCGAACTTACCACGAGTAAAGCTTGGACATGATGCAGGCTCTACGGCGATAATCTTATAGTCAGCCTCGCCGCGCAGCATCTCACCGATGAACGGAGTGGCAAGACCTCCAAGGTTTGAACCGCCGCCTGCACATCCGATAATCATGTCAGCCTTAACGCCCAGCTTCTTCAGGGCTGCCTGTGCCTCAAGACCTATGACTGTCTGGTGGATGAGCACCTGGTTAAGCACAGAACCGAGCACATAGCGATAGCCCTCATGGGTTACCGCTGCCTCCACTGCCTCAGAGATAGCGCAGCCCAACGAACCTGTTGTACCAGGGTGCTCGGCAAGAATCTTCTTACCTACCTCCGTAGTGTTGCTTGGTGAAGGGGTTACCGTAGCACCGTATGTGCGCATCACCTCACGACGGAAAGGCTTCTGCTCGTAAGAACATTTCACCATATATACCTTACAATCCAGTCCGAGGAAAGCACACGCCATAGAGAGTGCCGTGCCCCACTGTCCTGCACCTGTCTCGGTAGTGACACCCTTCAAGCCCTGCTTCTTTGCCACGTAAGCCTGTGCGATTGCCGAATTGAGCTTATGTGAGCCGGAGGTGTTGTTACCCTCAAACTTATAGTAGATATGTGCAGGAGTGCCGAGAGCCTTCTCAAGGAAGTATGCACGTGTGAGGGGTGAAGGACGATACATCTTGTAGAACTGCAGCACCTCTTCTGGTATGTCGAACCACTTGGTGTCGTCGTCTATCTCCATCTTGTTGAGCTCTTCGCAGAAGATGGGGTTCATTTCCTCCA
>JAFVBX010000116.1 GCA_017479675.1 Prevotella sp. | reverse complement strand
GAGGTTACGCTTTTAGTGCGGAAGATACGTCGGAAAGTTATCCTAAAAATGTTTAAAGGTAGTGATTTTATCTGTTCTTTCTTGTGGAGTTCGGAGAAAATCGCTACCTTTGCACCGTCACAAAACTATATTTCAAGTTATGAAGAAGATGATGTTTTTTGCTGTAGCAGTGGCAGGTTGTCTCGCTATCAGCTCTTGTGCAAGCAAGAAGGATTTGGAAAACTGTCAGAATGAGAACAGGTCGCTGACGCAGTCATATCAAGGGGCACGCGAACAGTTGGCAGCCGCCAATACACGCATCAGCAGTCTGATGGACCAGCTGGCAGCCTGCGAAAGCAACAATGCGGCACTGCAGGGCAACCTGGAGAAGAGCCTCGCAAACTCTAATTCCAACAATGTAAACATTGCGAAGCTCGTTGACCAGATAAACGAGTCAAACAAGTACATACGCCACCTCGTGGAGGTGAAGTCGAAGAGCGACTCGCTCAACCTCGTGCTGACCAATAACCTCACGCGTTCTCTGTCAAAGGAAGACCTGAAGGACGTTGACGTGCAGGTGCTGAAAGGCGTGGTATATATATCGCTGTCAGACAATATGCTCTACAAGAGCGGTTCTTACGAAATCAGCGATGCTGCCGACGCTACGCTGAGCAAGATAGCTAAGATTATCAGCGACTACAAGGGCTACGACGTGCTTATCGAGGGTAATACCGACACCGATGCCATCAAGTCAACCAATATACGCAACAACTGGGACCTCTCTTGCCTGCGTGCTTCAAGCGTAGTACAGGCTTTGCAGAACAAATATGGCGTGGACCCTAAGCGCTTGACTGCCGGCGGACGAGGCGAGTACAACCCTGTTGCTGACAACACGACGGCAAGCGGCAAGGCAAAGAATCGCCGCACGCAGATAATCATCACTCCTAAGCTCGACGAGTTTATGAGCCTTATAGGTCAGGCACCGAAGGAGTAAGGCGTGAAGTATAAAGCATAAAGTATAAATAAAAAAGCGAGGCTCATTTGTGAGCCTCGCTTTTTCTTTGCCTTACAGCCTCATACATCAGTATGGCGGCGGAAACCGAAACGTTGAGTGAGTCGAGCCTTCCGAGCATAGGTATGCGGATATGGGCATCGGCAGCTTTGCGCCATGTGTCGGTAAGACCTGTTGCCTCTGTACCCATCACGATGGCTGTGGCGCGTGTCATGTCCTGTTCGTAGTAGAGCGAAGAGTCTTGCAGCTGTGCCGTGAGTATCTGTATGCCGTGTTCTTTGAGATATGCTATGCACTCCTCGCTGGAGCAGGTCACTACGGGAACGGTGAATACGGCACCAATGCTGCTGCGTATGAGGTTGGGGTTATAGAGGTCGGTGAGCGGGTCGCAAACTATTACGGCATCCACGCCTGCGGCATCGGCACTGCGCAGTATGGCACCAAGATTGCCTGGCTTCTCCACACTCTCAAGGACTACGAAGAGAGGTTTATGCGAGATGGCATCTCCCAGAATGGAGAGGCTATGCTGCTTTGCCTTTACGATGGCAATGACACCTTCCGTAGTGCCGCGATAGGCTATCTTCTCATACACCTTGCCTGACACTTCATAGACATCGGGCATAGATGGCATCATGGTGAGGTAGGGCACCTGTATGTTGATGATGTAGTCATCGTATGACACGGTAAAGACTGCAGCAAGCTCGTATCCTGCCTGTATGCAGTGTATGAGTTCGCGCATCCCCTCCACCACAAACTGTTGCTCTTCCCTGCGTAGGGATGATTTCGTCTGCAGTTGCAGCAGGTGCTTTATCTTTGGGTTTTGAAGACTTGTTATCTGTTCCATGATTATGGTTTACTGTTTATGGTTTACAGTTTACTGTTTCTAAAAAAAACCTGCCGAGACTCACGTCTAAGCAGGTTCAATGCAAAGTTATGTTTTATGATTATGAAAGGAGATTTGTTAAATTTCTTTTCTTATGAGTAGCGCAGCAACTGTCCTGGGCGTACTTTCACGTCCTTTGACAGGTGGTTGAGTTTGCAGAGCTCGTCAACCGTAAGTCCGCGACGCTTGGCGATGCCATAGAGAGTCTCGCCTGCTGCCACTTTGTGGTAGCGTATAGCTGCGTTCTGCTTCATGTTGTTTGCAGGTACAGGCTTCTGTGCCACTGCTGCTCCGCCGCCAGGTATTGTCTCGCCGCGTACGTCAGACTCTACGTAACCGCCGTTGCCAATCTTGCCACGAAGCTCGTTGGCTGCGATAGCCTCGCGCTCATATGTTGCCTTGCGGAACATGTAGTAGTCAGCTACGATGTCCTGATTGCGGAAGTCGAAGTGTATGGCAGGGTTGAGAGCTACGCCGCAGAGACGAGTCTCGAAATGCAGGTGAGAGCCAGTAGAGCGTCCAGTGTTGCCGCCCAGTCCGATAGGCTGTCCAGCCTTTACGGTCTGGTTCTCTTCCACGAGCCATGCGCTCATGTGACCGTAGATGGTCTCAAGGCCGTTGTTGTGGCGTATCACGACATACTTGCCGTATCCTGCGCCTTCATATTTTACTATGCGCACCTTACCTGCCCATGCAGCGCGGATGGTGTCGCCGATATAAACCTTGATGTCAAGTCCCTTGTGTGCCCTTCCCCAACGTGCGCCGAAGTTACTTGTAACGACGCGACTCTTACATGGCATGCAGAAATGCTTCAGGTTGATGCGGAAAGAGTCAGGAAGTTCTGTTGCACGGTGTGCGTACGTGTTGTTCCAGTCATCATAAAGCCTTGAGGCTGGTGAGCTTGCCTCTTCGCGCTCCATAGCAGAGCGGAGTGCAAGTGTATCGAGAGCGCGCATGCGACGGTCAACCGGTGCCTGACGGGCAAGAAGATCCTGTGCAAGCGCAGTATTCGACGCGAGCGTAAGCAACACTATAGTAATTATAATATGTAGTCTTTTTAAATTCATTGGTTAGTAAAACTCCTTAATTAGTGGGTATTCTCTGTGATTCTTTCTTTCACAATTGCTTGCAAAGGTACGAAAAATATCCTAAACTGCAAAGCCGACTTTACAATTAAGGACGTTTTGTTAACATTTGTGTCGAGTTTTAATCTTTTTTAAGAAAAAGTCGTGCTGACTTTATCTCTTTTTTATGTCCAGCTCTTTTTCTATTTCCTTCACCTCTTTCGCAAAAGCCTTGTCTTTGGCAATGGTCTCTTCTACGAGTGCGATGCTATGGAGCACGGTGCTGTGGTCGCGTGAGCCGATGAGTTTGCCGATGCGCGAAACGGGTATGTTGGTGTATTTCTTTGCCAGGTACATGGATATCTGGCGAGGTACCACGACTTCCCTCTTGCGCGATTTGCTCTTTACGGCATTTGGTGTTACCTCGTAATGACGGCAAACGGCATCGAGTATGTCATCCACGGTGAGTGGGATATTGTCGGTCTTGACGGCGCGCTTTACCACTCGTTCCACGAGCTCCATGTCTATGTTGCAGCTATAGACTACGCTGTAAGCCATGAGACTGTTGATGATGCCTTCGAGTTCTCTTACTGAGCCGTCAGCTACCTTGGCAATGTACTCCACCACTTCGGATGGTACACTGAGGCCGTCGCGTGCAATCTTCTTGTTCAGTATGTCGATGCACAGTTGTTTGTTGGGCTTGAGCATCTCAGCCAACAGTCCGCTGGAGAAGCGTGTTATCAGTCGTTTGCTCATGCCTTCCATCTCTGCCGGTGTCCTGTCGCTGACGAGTATTATCCTCTTGCCGTTCTTGAACAGGTGGTTGAAGATATGGAAGAAGGCGTCCTGCGTCTTTGATGCCGTGAGCCACTCCTGCACGTCATCGACTATCAGCATGTCGATAGTCTGGTAGAAGGCGATGAAATCGTTCTGGTGTCCTGTGTGTGAGGCGTTGGCAAACTGCAACTGGAAGGTGCGGGCGCTGACATAGAGCACTCTCTTGTCTGTGTATATCTTCTTGCAGTGGTTGCCTATGGCATTGACAAGGTGTGTCTTGCCGCATCCTGACGGTCCGAAGATAAACATCGGATTGAACTGCGTGGTGTGTGGGTGTTCGGCTATTGACAGTCCTACCGAGCGTGAAAGTTTGTTGCTTGTTCCTTCGATAAAGGTGCGGAAAGTCTGGTTGGGGTTCAACTGTGAGTCAATGGCTGGCAGCTTTCCTTGTTGCGGAGAGCCGGGAGCCACTTCCAGCGTGTGCTCTATGTTGGCTTGTGCACGCAGTATGCTTTGGTCGGGAGCAATGGTGTCGTCGTTACTCTCTACTATGAGACGGTTGCTCTTGTTGTTGTTGACGGACTCCACCACGGCGATATTCCAGTCGAGGCGTATCTTGCCGAAGGTGTTGAATATGGCAACTCGCATCACGTCGAGGTGCTTGCTCTCTATCTCCTCGCAGATGTAGTTGCTTGGCACTCTGAGCACCAATGTTGATGTTGCCACCTTGAAAGTCTCAAACTCCACATACGAGAACAGACGGGAATATTCTTCCTGTCCGACAGTTTGTAGTATGTACTTCTGGCATGACAGCCAGAGAGCCTTGGAATCTTTCACGTGGGCGCCCCTCTCGTGTAAATGTTTATTTGTCCTTTTTTCCGAATACGGAGAAGTGAACGTATCGCTTCGGATGCGACTTGAGATCGACTACGAGTGAGTCGGCATCGCGCATCGTTGCGTTCAAATGATTGTAAAGTCTTTTATCGTACATAAGCAACCCGAGTGTTCCCTCGCGGTTGTTTATAGCCGCTGTCATCTGTTCTACGTTGTCGAGTGTCTTGTTCACCCGTGCCATAGTGCCCTCTATGTCCACCTTCGACAGGTTGCCTGTCAGTGTCTCGGTGTTGTCGAGTGTCCTGTTTGCTTTGCTCATCATGTCGGGCATGTTCTTGTTCAGTGAAGCCATGAGGGTGTTAAGCTCCGCTGTCGAGGTGGTGAGGTTCGACGAAATGGTCGCTGCGTTATGCAGCGTTGCTGCTATTGCAGGGTCGGCAAGCAGTTTGTTGAGTGATGCCATGATGCTGTCAAGCTTCGGCAGCATAGCCTGTACCGCAGGTACCATAGCCTGCATCTGCACCATTGCGCCATTCTCGTCAGCCCCCTGTATGATGCCTCCTGCCTTTATTCGCTCGCGCGGATTGTTGGCAAGCAGCAGCGTCACCTTTATGTTGCCCATCAGGTCACTCTCTATTGTCGCTGTCGAGCCTGCTGGTATGCGCAGCTGAGGGTCTATCTCGGCTTCCACTGTTATGTTGCCGTTTGTCTCGTAGTCATAGTCTATGCCCGTCACAGTGCCTACTTTGTATCCGTCGGCATAGATGGGCGTGGAGTTTGACAGCCCCTTGAGGTTGTGAAACAGCATGCGGTATGTCGTGGTGTTGCTGAATATGGTGAGTCCCTTCAGAAAGTTCATTCCGAAGAACAGAGCCACTACGGCTGCAATCGCCACAAGTGCTATTTTTACTTCTTTTGTAAATATCTTGCTCATCTTACATACATTATATATAATATGTGTGCAATGTATCTCTTATTGTCTTTTTCTCTTAAACTCCTGTATCGCCTCGTTGATGTTCATCTTCTCGCCGTCCTTGAAGGCTATGACGAAACATCCCGGGAAACTGTTGTTCAGTTCTTTGCGCAGGCGGTTCATCTCGTTGTAGTCTGTTGACTCTCCTATGGTATATTTCACCAGTCCGCCCTCCTTGTAGTGGTCAGTGTCCGTGCGCCCTTTGAATCGTGCGTCGGACGCTTTCAGCTTGTGGTCAACGGCGAATATCTGCACTTTGAACACCAGTGCGTTCTTTGCTTCGCTCTTGGGTGTCGGCTTCACGTCGGGTTTCGCCTCTGGCTTTACCTCCGGCTTAGGCTCCTGTGGGGTGGGGGCAGGTCTGAAGTTCGACTGGCTCACCACCATAGGCTCTATCTCCTCGGGCTTGTATGGTATGGCGATGTTGTTGTCGTACTTGTTCTTGTACTGTGCAAAGGCTTGGTATATGCCTCGCGCTATGTCGTCGATGCGTTTGTCATCGTTGAGCAGTTGCTCGTCGCTCGGTGTGGAGATAAATCCCAACTCTATCAGGCAGCTGGGCATCGATGTCTCCCTGAGCACCAGAAAGCCAGCCTGCTTCACTCCCTTGTCAGGGCGCGTCGCTGTTGAACATACGTTGCGCTGCACCAGTTTTGCCAGTTCCACGGACTTGTGCATGTTGTTGTCCTGCATGAATTCGAAGATGATGTAGCTCTCCGAACTGTTGGGGTCGAACCCCTGGTAGCGTGTCTGGTAGTCCTTTTCTTGCAGGATAACCTCGTTCTCTCGCTTTGCCACAGCCAGGTTGTCGGCTGCGCGGTGCATACCCAGTGTATATGTCTCCATGCCTCTAACCGATGATGGTTTTGACGGGGCAGCGTTAGTGTGTATGCTTATGAAGAGGTCGGCTTTCGCCTTGTTGGCTATGTCAGCCCTGCCATGCAGCGTTACGAATACGTCAGTCTTGCGGGTGTATATCACGTTTACCTCGGGGCAGTAGCGCTCCAGATACTTTCCAAAAGCCAGTGCCGTCCTCAGGTTGATGTCCTTCTCCTTCGAGTAGGCTCCTATCGCTCCGGCATCGTGCCCGCCATGTCCAGGGTCTATAACCAGTGTGAAGCGTTTGGCGCTGATATAGGAAGTTGTGGTAAGTATGCTGAGTATGAGTGTTATAAACAGTTTCTTCATCCCTTTGTCATGGTTTTGGGTTACAAAGGTACTAAAAAAAGTTGAAAGTTGACGACAGAAAGTTGAAAGTTGATACCTTTTAAATTTTATTAAGATACTCAAAAAAAAATATCCTTTCACCCTGTGTGACTATAAAATAATTTCACTAACTTTGTGTCGTTTTTAAGAAAATAAAGATATTTTTCACGATGAGTAACAACAATCAGGCACCTCAGCTACAGATAGACCTCTCGCCAGAGAAGGCGAGTGGCGTTTACAGCAATTTCGCTATCATTTCACATTCCCATGCCGAGTTCATCGTTGATTTCGCGTCAACGCTCCCCGGAACTCCCAAGGCACAGGTGGTAAGCCGCATAGTGCTGGCACCGGAGCATGCCAAGCGCCTCGCTATGGCTATGCAGGAGAATGTGATGCGCTACGAGCAGGAATACGGAAAGATTGACCTCAATGCTCAGCCTGCCATGCAGGGCGCAGCGCCTAAGACAGCCAATCCGTTTGGCAGCAGTCAGGGAGAAGCGTGACGGGACAGGTCTATATAAAAGATTTGCGCCTGCATGCCTATCATGGCGTGATGGAACAGGAGCGAAAGGTTGGCAATGACTATGTTGTCAACGTTTGCGTTGACTATCCCTTGCAGAGGGCATGCGCTACCGACGAGGTCGGCGACACCCTCAACTATGCGGTACTTGCCGACATGGTGAAGAGCGAAATGTCAAAACCCTCCAACCTGTTGGAGCATGTAGCAGGGCGCATAGCCGACAGTGTCATCGCAAGGTTTCCAGATGCCGAGGCTGTGACGGTTGACATACTCAAAGTGGCACCTCCCATATCTGTTGACATGGAGGGCGCAGGAGTTAGGATAACAGTTAATAGAAAACATATAAAGAGATGAAGATAGGATTCGATAACGACAAGTATCTAAGCATTCAGTCTGAACACATCAAGGAGCGCATAGCGCAGTTCAAGGGCAAGCTGTACCTCGAACTTGGCGGCAAGTTGTTCGACGACCACCATGCCAGCCGTGTGCTGCCAGGCTTCCAGCCCGACTCCAAGTTGCGCATGTTCAGCAAGATTAGCGACCACATAGAGATTGTCATCGTTATCAGCGCAGAGGATATAGTGAAGAACAAGGTGCGTGCCGACCTCGGCATCACCTACGACGAAGACGTCTTGCGCCTGCGTGATGAGTTCATCGGCAGGGGCTTTATGGTGGGTTCCGTTGTCATCACCCACTACAACGGACAGCATGCAGCCAACGACTACCGCACACGTCTGGAGCGTCTCGGCATCAAGTCCTACGTGCACTATCTCATCGACGGCTATCCCCACAACGTCTCGCTCATCGCTTCCGACGAAGGTTTCGGACAGAACGACTATGTAGAGACCGAGCGCCCGCTCGTCATCGTTACTGCGCCAGGACCAGGCTCAGGCAAGATGGCGGTATGCCTCTCCCAGCTCTACAACGAGCATAAGCGCGGCGTGGAGGCTGGATATGCCAAGTTCGAGACCTTCCCCGTATGGTCCTTGCCATTGAAACATCCTGTCAACATAGCCTATGAAGCCGCCACAGCCGACCTCAACGATGTCAACATGATAGACCCCTTCCACCTTGAGGCTTACGGCAAGACCGCCATCAACTACAACCGCGACATAGAGATATTCCCCGTACTCAACGCCTTGTTTGAAGGCATCTACGGCAAGAACCCCTACAAGTCGCCCACCGATATGGGTGTCAACATGGTCGGCTTCTGCATCAGCGACGACGATGTGTGCAGCGAGGCATCACGTCAGGAGATAATACGCCGCTACTATGACGCCACCAACAAGTTTGCGCTCGGAGCAAACAACGAGGACGAGGTGCAGAAGATACAGCTGCTCTTCAACCAGGCAAAGATAACTACCGACGACCGTCGTGTCACCGTTGCAGCCAAGGAACGCCGCGACAAGAGCGGCGGCACGCCGTGTGCTGCCATAGAACTGGCTGACGGCACCATCATCACGGCAGAGTCAAGCGAGCTGCTCGGCTCATGTGCAGCCCTGCTCCTCAATGCCATGAAGCATCTGGCAGGCATCGACCATGCCGTGAAGCTCATCCCGCAGAACATGATAGAGCCCATACAGAAGATGAAGGTGGAATACCTGCAAGGCAAGAACCCGCGCCTGCACACCGACGAAGTGCTCGTGGCACTCTCCGTGCTCTCCCAGGTCAACGACACCTGTGTGAAGGCACTAGAGAAACTCCCCGAGCTGCAAGGCTGTCAGGCACATGCCACCGTCATGCTCTCTGAGGTGGACCGCAAGATACTCAAGAAACTCGGCGTAGGGCTTACCTGCGAACCAGTGAGAAAAGCATGAGCACTAATGACATCATACGCCTGAAAAGACAAAAGTTGCTCCGCAGCAAGGAGCAACTGGACAAACTGCCCGAGGGGAAGCTGCTCGTCAACACCATCAATGCCTTCTCCTACAACAATGCGAGGCACGACGGGGAGTTTGCCGAGGCTTTGGCACATGGCGATGTGCTGATACCCGACGGTATGAGCGTCGTGAAGGCATGCCAGTGGCTGGGAAATCCGCAGGCACCCTTGGAGAGAGTGGCAGGGTGGGACCTCTTCGTCCACCACATGAGCCGCCTCAACGCCTTGCAACCCCTAGAAACCTCCATACACCATGCACAGAGGAAGGTGCTGTTCTTCGGTTCGAGCGAGAGAGTACTTGAACTTATCAAGGCACGCACGGCAAAGGAATACCCCAATCTTGACGTCATAACATACAGCCCCCCCTATAAGGAAACATTCAGCGAGGACGAGAGCAAGGCGATGGTAGAATTCATCAACAACGCCAAGCCAGACCTCATGTGGGTTGGCATGACGGCACCAAAGCAGGAGAAGTGGACATACAGCCACTGGTCAGAGCTTGCCGTAGATTGCCATGTGGGCACCATCGGCGCCGTGTTCGACTTCTATGCCGGCACCAAGAAACGCGCCCCCCTGTGGTTGCAACAGCACGGCATAGAGTGGCTCTACCGCCTTATCAAGGAGCCCCGCCGCATGTGGCGCAGGTACGTCATAGGCAACGTGAGGTTCCTCGCATATATGATAGGGGAGCGCATAGACGCTTAACCCCTGCTGAAGCAAAGCCTCTACGTGCTCAAACTTAGCTTCTACGTGCGCAAACTTACCCTTGCTTTTGCTTACTTAGTTACCCTTTGTCTTTACTTGCTTTACTTCCGCTCCAAATTAACTAGTAAATTTTAAAAATTAACTGGTAAATTTGCAAAATTAACCAGTTAATTTATTACAGAGGCTTAGCCACTGCATGCGGAAAGTTACCCTTCTCATGTGCTAACTCAACTTCCGTACGCGGTAGCAAAGCCTCCGCTCGCAGAAAAGGTGGAGGTTGGTGGAGGTAAAACAATTCACCTCCACCAACTTAACATTCTAATTTATAGAAAGTTATCGCCAAAAGATGGAGGGTGGAGGTAAATACGCAAACTTTCAGGAAGAGAGTAGGTGGTGTTAGCGCAGATTATGCATTAAGTGACAGAACTGACAGATGAATAACCAAGAAAGTGATAAATTTGGGCATGAAAAGTGACGTTAGAATGTGATTATATGCAAAATCTTTTTACTTGTTGCGCTCTATTTGGATAAAAATGAGTAACTGTGTAGCAAATAATAACTAAAACGAAGATTTATGGATGAGCTAGATATAAACGGTCGAATTGAGTCGCAGTTTGCGACACAATCCCTAATGCAGGATTTGCGTCAGATTATTGAGCAGGCACGTGGTCATGTGGCAGCTACAGCCAATTATGAACAAACCATGATGTATTGACATCTGGGTGAGCGTATCAATCGCGACATTCTTGGAAATCAACGTGCTGAGTATGGCAAGCAAATTGTCGCGCAGCTTGCGCGAAAATTGTTCTGGTCTCATTTCATTGAGGTGCTCCCGTTAAAAGATTCTCTTCAAAGAGAATTCTATATAACAATGGCCGCATCAGGAAGATGGGGGCGTGACAGGCTTCGCAAGGAAATAGACGGTATGCTTTTCGAACGCACGGCTATTAGTAGTAAGCCCGATGAGTTGATAAAGAAGGAACTCTCCACATTGCGCGATGACAACGTGATGTCACCAGATTTAGTGTTCAAGAGTCCGTATTTTTTGGAATTCACGGGACTTAAAGGTATGTACAGCGAGAAAACTCTGGAGGACTGCCTAGTAGCTCACTTGGAACAGTTCATTTTGGAACTGGGTAACGGTTTTTGTTTTATTGCACGACAAAAGCGAATGATTATCGATGGTGAGGACTTTAAACTCGACCTATTATTCTACCATCGTCGCCTGCATCGACTGATTGCTATAGACATGAAGCTTGGACGCTTCAAGGCAGAGTACAAAGGACAGATGGAACTTTATCTGCGCTGGCTGGAACAAAATGAGACGGAACCAGGTGAAGAGGCACCCCTGGGTATGTTACTCTGTACAGAGGGCAGCGAGGAGCAAATAGAGCTGCTGCAGCTCGACAACGCTGGTATAAAAGTGGCACAGTACATAACGGAGCTGCCACCGCGCGAGGTACTGCAACAACAGATTCAGAAGTCCTTAGTGGCAGCCAAAGCGCGATTGGCAAACTATGCTGAGGATGACGCTTAAAGTGTGACGTGACAGTAGGACAGATACTTAGTGACGTGGAACTGACAGAATTAGAAATAACAAAGATAAATCAAACGAAATACCCTCTCTTTTTGAGTTAATAGTTAACTAAAATGCACATAGTGAGTAACTTGGAACAATTAGTGGAATACTAAAAATTGAATGGATATGAATAGAACTTCCGATGAACAACCCCATGAAACACGTTTTCAAGCCCATCTTTCTTCTTTCCCTTTCTTCAATCATGGAACATACCCCACGAAGAACGAAAGAAGGGAAGAAAATGTGTGTGCCATCACTCAACATTTTGAGGTTACGGAACATGAACAATCGGTGAAAAGTTAACTTAAAAAGTGTAAACCCACTGTTAAAAAGTGTTTAGCGGGATTTGCCGAAAAATGCGTTTTGGAGCGTCGAAAATGGGCTAATTTTCAACCCAAAATGTCGGGAACACAGGGCTGGATTTTGGCATATTTCGTCACTTTGCACTTTTGTCTAATACTCTGTATATAAATCACTTAGGAGTAATAATTTGCCATTATATTGCGATGACATCGCTTTTGTAGCGAACCTTTTCCAGGATGATTTAAGAATACCCGGGTCGTTCCATACCTTTTCAAAGTGTTGTAGTGGTGACTGTATCAGGTCAGCACCCCACAGCAGCAATCCTGCTTCATGATTTCTGTTACCGCTTATACGTTTGCCTATTGCAGCATCTGTGATGTTAGCTGAGCCGACATACGCGCATTCATCATCACAGATGAATACCTTCATGTGGTTATGCTCATTGCAGCGTAACTCGAAAAGTGGATGCTCCAGAAGTTGAGGACAGTTCTCCTTGGCATAAAGATAGAACCCAAAGGGTTTCATACAAACTACTTGTATATGAACTCCACGCTCAACAAGCGACAAGAAGAAATCACATAAGCGAAGTGTTTCAGTTGTACCATCAGACTCAACGGCCACGCTGAAGTTTTTGAGGTTTGCCGTTGCTATTTTCAAACTGTGCTTCACTTCTGCCATCAACTTGAATACCTGTGTGTAATGCTCTGCATCTTCCACATAGGAAACTCTATCCTCAATTTGAGACACTTCACACATGGGCCTTTTCTCTTCTTCATTGATTAAGCCCAAATCTTCTAATGCCTAAAAAGGAATACGCCACCCGCTTTTGGGGGCTTTGTGGGCAGTGAGAGTCCCTTTGTGAATAAGGTCGTATATCTCCTGCAATGTAAGCCCCGTAAGCCGGGCAGCATCTTTGGTTCCTATGTATTTGTTTTGTGGCATAAACTAAAAGCTAACGACTAATCTAAGCTGTTGATGACATTCAACATCGTATCATACTCCGTTATCTCATGGTAACGTACTTTGCTTGTTGAAACGCTATTGAAAAGTTTCTTGGCACATTCTATCTTTGCCATTTCGGCTCCTTTCAGATTCATTGATAGCATACTGCCTTTGGTCTCTGCCACGAAGAAGATGTGCTTCACGCCCATATTGTCATTGAAAGCAATAGCCCAGTCTGGTGCATACTTGCCCACAGGTGTAGGTATCTGGAACGAACGAGGCAGACGGGCATAGACGCATACCTCATCCGCTTTGTCAAGGGCTTCGGCAAACTTGCGCTCGCCCTTACTGTCCGTAAACACATAGTCCAAGATATGCTTCTTAGCCTCGTATGCCTTTTCCAATGGCTGGCGACTCTTCTCTTTCGTGAAGATGCTGGCATCATATTGCTGCTCTGTGCGGTTATAGGCAATATGTTCTACAATCATCGTAGCCTTCTGGTCTTTTATCAGACGTACCACGTTTCGGATAAACTCTTCGGGATTGTTCTTGAACAGATAGAGCTTTGCCGTAGAAATGCCCTTCAGGATGCGAACCACCGTTCTTCTTGTCAGCGTAGCACCCTTAGCAATCTCGCCCACAAGGTCGTAGGGGACATCGCTTGTGGAAACCTCCCTCATGGTTTGTGTCCTGGTGTGCTGGTCACCTGTGAAGTCAAGGTCATCCGTTCCCTGCTCACCTGTTGTCACCACATACTTCAGTTCTGTGACACGCAGATTCTTGTTAATAGAACCAATGGCTTTCTGTATCAGTTCCTCACTATCATAGTGAACGGTATAGACATACCGATGGTTGATTTCCTCCCACAGCCTCTTGAACTCATCCTTGCTGGCATTGTCATTCAGATGATCGTTGACGGCTTCTGCCGACTCATTGGCATTCTCAATCATGTCATCAAGGGCAGATGGGTCGAAGATTCCTTGTACCAACTTATGAACTTGCGCACTGATGGGAGCCAGTTTTTTGCTCATCGGTGCAAGGTTGTCTGTGCGCAGGTCTTCATGATAACTCTGCTGGATGTTGCCCTTGTCGTCCACATAGTCATTCTCAAACAGATAGTTGACGATGGCTGATGCCTCCATTGCTGAGATTTCATGTACTTCTTCACCGACCTTGAACTTGCGACCCTCAAAGTATGCTACGGTAGCCAACGTAGGACGCTCACGCAATGCCTCGCGTGTCTCTTTCTGTAGTGCATCAACGAAGGTACTATAACTCTCGTTGGCGATGACCGTCAAAGCATTTATGTCATGCACGGCTTCGCCCAACCGTTCTGCATCCATGCGAACACCTTGTTGGTCAACGCAGATACGCAGTCCGCGTCCTACCTCCTGACGTTTCGCCGTGGCACTGCTGGCATGGCGCAGGGTGCATATCTGGAACACATTGGGGTTGTCCCATCCTTCACGCAGAGCGGAGTGAGAGAAGATGAAACGTGTCGGCTCATCAAAACTCAGCAACCTCTCCTTGTTTTTTAGAATCAAGTCGTATGCTGATATGTCTGAAGAGAAGTCTTCACCTCGCCTCACAGTACTGTTGATGGCATGTCCCTTCTTATCTATGGAGAAATAGCCATTGTGTACCTGGTCGGCAGTAAAGCGTTTCAGGTAACGTTGGTAGTCATCTTCAAAGAGTGACAGATTTTCGTTCAAGAAACGCTGATACTCTTCTTCAAAAACGTTCCATAATGGACCTTTGACGACTTCGCCCTGTTCGTCATAACCCTTGTAGTTGGCTACTTCGTCGATGAAGAAGAGCGAAAGCGTCTTGATGCCCTGCTTGAAAAGCGTTGCCTCTTTCTCGAAGTGTGAACGTATGGTTTCTCTTACTTGAATGCGTTGTATCTGCTGTTCAGACACATCGCCCATCACTTCACCCTTGCGCAATGTATCACCGTTCATGAAATAGACGGTGTTCGTCAGCGGATTGATGTCGGTGATGACAAAATCCTTGTAGGCAGGAAGTCCCGATGCATCATAAAGGGAGTCATTCTGCCCGAACTTGCATATCTGCCTACGGGTGCTGGCAGCTCCCTTGACTTCTATCTCTAACTTAACCTCTGGTGCTTTGTTCTTTGATAGAACAATGCTGTCAAAATAGATATAACTCTGGTTGCCCAACAGGTTTTGCAGGGTGATACCCTTCACCTGAATCTTTTTCACCAATCGTTGGCGGTAGGCATCGAAGGCATCAAGTGCATAGACGCAGTTGTGCGAGGTTTTATGAGTTGCCGAATAGTTCAGCACAAACAGTGGTTTGAAGTTCTTCAAGGCTCGTTGCGTGGCTGCACCTTCCATCTTCTGTGGTTCGTCCATGATGATAATAGGGCGATTGGCAGCAATCACATCAATAGGGCGTCGGCTCTGGAAGTCATCACGTTTGGTGTACATAATCAGGCTGACCTTGTTCTTGCCTTCTTCCTTGAAATCACGAGCAAATGCCTGGGTGTTTATAATCATCACATTGACGGCAGCATCGCTACTGAAGGAATCTATTTGAGTGAGGTTGCCACTGTCATAGATAAAGAAGCGAGCCTTCTTACCATACTGCTCCATGAAGTGTTCTTCCAGCATCGTGAAACTCTTATACACACCTTCACGGATGGCTATGCTCGGCACCACCACGATGAACTTCGACCAGCCATAACGCTTGTTCAACTCAAACATAGTCTTAATATAGACGTAAGTCTTACCTGTACCAGTTTCCATTTCAATGTCGAGAGAACAAGCCCCCAATCCGTCAGGCAGACTCAGTTTCGTTGACTTCGGAATGTTGCCTATGGCTTGTTGCTGCTGGATATTGGCAAGCAACTGATGACCTTGCAACTCCACATCGTTGTTACGCCATCCCACATACTCATCCTCAAACGTAATCTGTCCCTTACGCTTGCCCAGGTCACGACGATACTGTGCATTGGTTTTCGACGGTTGACCGGCAAACACGTTCACCGTCTGCTCTACAGCATCCGTCTGGTATTGTTGTATCTTGAACTTAAACTTCATGCGCTTTCCTTCATTTGTTTTGCTCTATATTTCTGTCGAGGATGATGAGGCACATCGTATAACTTCTCTATGATATCTCCCATTTGTGGAAGGACTTTGTCCCTGATATATCGAACTTTTTTATTAACGGCGAATGCTATTTCCTCTGCAGTTCTCCAATCATTACAATATTCAACAATGAGTTTCCTCATTTCTTCTTTAGAGTATCTTTTCTTGAGAAGTCCCACATTGGCACTTTGAAGTTCCACATTAGCATCTTGAAGTCCCACATTGGCACTTTGAAGGTCCACATTAGCATCTTGAAGTCCCACATTAGCATCTTGAAGTCCCACATTGACATCTTGAAGTCCCACATTAAGCCCATAGACATGATACTTCGTTCCTCTTCCATGTCCAGAAGATTCAAGTAGATGAGCTGTGCACATCTTAGCCAACATTGTTGTAATATCTGCCTTATGCATATTTAGTGCATACTGTAGACGCTCGTTGGTTATTTCCTCCTCTGAATAGGCCAACGCCATAGTCAATAGCTGTTCTTTAGGTAAATCAGCTATCTTTTCACCAAAGAGTTTTGACAATCCTTCCTTGACAGATTCATCCAATAATGATTCCATTGACAGCGTCAAAACAATTTTATTAGGCCTCTTCTTTTCTTCAAGAAATGGCCTTTTCCAATTCAGTTCTTCCCATCCGCGGATAATCTTGTCGACACCGCTTCCTGCCTTCTCTGCAGAGCCAAGGAATGTGAACATCGTCTGCAGATACTTGTTTCTACAGATGCTTTCCCCGCCTTGATAGTATTGCTTAATCGAAATCAGCATTATTCCTGGATTCGAGAATACCATTTTGTTAGGGTATTTGTAAATGTTCAGCGAAGCATTCTCCGTATAGTCGGCGTGTACCAGTGCATTAGCCAATGCCTCTCTGACTGCTACATGGGCAGGCGTTTCAGTTCTCCGTTGATTGCCCTCCAGTTGGAAAGGCTTCGGCAGGAAGTTCTGTAAGACAGGCAATACCCGGCTATAGAACTGGAACAGATTCGACTTCCAATTGCCATCTGGACAAATACGATTCACCCATCTGTCTTTCGGGTCTTGTATCTCCTGATAATCAGGGAAGAAATTCGGAATCTCATCCATGATGGCACTATAGGTGCCAAACATCAATAGTCCTGCATAAGTTAAACCATACTCTCCCGTTTTTCTGTCTTTTCTGAACACATTCAGTTTCTCTAAGAACTTATCTTCAGGCAGAGCATTCCACACATGGTCAGGGTTCCACTGTTCAAATCGGCGACGGTATTGTTTGATAGAGTCTGCGTCCAAATCTTCCTTACTGAAGTTTTTCAGTATTCTTCCATCCACAGGGCTTGCCAAGTTCGCATCTGCAAACATACTGTTCACCTCCTCACGCGAACAATGATAATCACCATCAAGGTCACGTCGATAAGTGCCTGTATAGGGGTCAAGCCCACAATACACAGGCCTCAGGCTTCTGTCAACCCTTGGAATATAGAAGAACAAGAAATACGCACCATCAAACTTAGCTATTTGCACATCATTTTCTTTCAGCAATGCTATGTTCACTACTGTTTTGTTGTGCATGTCGCTGAAGAAGTCCTTCTCATATTTCTTGACCTGTTCTTCAGTCAGCCCATCTGGATAGAACTGATCATCTTTTTCTTTAATACCGAAGATGATAGCTCCACCATCCGTATTGGCAAACGAAGAATATGTTTCCCAAAACGAATGAGGAAATCCCCCTTTCGCAGACTTAAATTCCAGGTCGCTTGACTCCTTATCATTCAACAACTGCTCTAAAAAAGGTTGCAAGTCTTCATATTCGTATATTCGTTTCATGTGTTTACATTATTCTTCTTACTGTATCTTTACTATATTCTTCCCAAATTTGCTCGAAGTTGTCGGCGACCTGGTCGTTGGCGAGGCTGCTGTCACGCATTACGAAGTAGTAGGGATGCTGGCGGGCAATCTCGGTGATGGTGGTCTCATTAACTTCTTCATCAAAGCAAGCCATCAGATAACCGTCGCTAACGCTCCAGACAGCTTTACCAGCAATGCTCCGCTTTTCAATCTTGGCAGACAGTTCTATGCCAAGTTCTATCATTGTCTGGAAAAGAAGGTCTTCTCCATCATTCCCAAGGCGGTCTGGCTTGATGTTGTCATCGAACAGTTTTTGTTCATTGAACTCCGCAGGGGTGTAATACACATCCTGCATGTTCGACGAGTCGAGTTTAAGCACACGGAAACCTGTATCAAGGTTTTGCGTGGTCAAAGGTGAATCTTCTTTGATTTTCTTTCCGACTCTTCGAATACGTTCTTTACCTATTTCACAAATATTTTTGTAGCCAGCCTTATAAGCTTCACTTTCTTCCATAGTAGGCTCAGGTAACTGAACCATTATGTATCTGCGTTTCCCTCCATCTTCCGCATTAAGCTGCATTACAGCATGAGCTGTTGTGGCTGAGCCTGAGAAGAAATCAAGAACTATGTCATCACATTGAACATTAGAGGCTACAATTGAATCCTTGACTGCCTCAGGAGCCTTAGGAAAATCAAATAGTTTAACAGGACCAAAAATGTTTGTAAGCGTTCTTGTTCCATTATCGCGAGCAGAGTAGTCTGGCTTATCCCACCATGTTCGAGGTAATGAACCTTCATCATTTAGATATTTCTTTCTATATAATTCATATCTTCCATTTTGCTTCTTTACTAATATGTCTTTTATTATTGACCTTGTCCTTTCTATTCCGTATTTCCAGACTTTTTCAATTCCATCTCCAGATTTAGGTAACAAAATAATTTCGTTAGCTGAGATATTTTCATCTAAACAATATTCTTTATTAATATCATCCCAATGCATCTCTGGAACTCTCAGCTTATTATTCTGAGTGTTCAAAACAATTGGATAATATTGTTTAGGTCTATCCATCCTATCTGAGTCTGTCCCATTTTTCCTAAAATTTTCCCACTCATAGAACCCCGTACTATCCTTTTCTTTGTACCTTGAAACTTGTTCATCAGAGTGTTTCATTCGACCAAGGATAGCAGAATCTGACTTTGAATAAAACAAGGCATATTCATGATTAATTGAAAAGCCTTTCACAGTAGAACGACCAGATGGATTGTTTTTAATAACAACTGTTGCTAAATGATTCTCAGACCCGAACACTTCGTTCATTATCATTGTAACAGTTTCTATTTCGCAATCATCTATAGTTAATACAATTATACCATCTGGAGCCAATAAGTCTTTAGAAACTTTGAGTCGTGGATAAATCATGTTGAGCCAATCTGTATGGAATCGGCCATTTGCATCTGAATTAACATATAAAAGGTTGCCTATCTCATCTGTCTCACCACTATTTGTCATATAATCCTCATAGCTTGATATAAAATTATTTTTATAGATGAGGTTTCTACCTGTATTGTATGGTGGATCGATGTATATCATCTTCACCTTGCCTAAATAGTTCTCGCGAAGTAGCTTCAGCACCTGCAGGTTGTCTCCCTCTATATAGAGGTTCTGCGTATTGTCGAAGTCCACGCTCTCATCACGGCAAGGACGAAGAGTGTCAGTAGTGGGGGCATTGGCCAAACGTATAGCGTTACGTTTGTCAGGCCATGTGAACTGATAACGTTCCTCCGAACCTTCAACCAAGCCCTTCGACAATTCCTGCCTAAGCTGGTCAAAATCAATAGCAACCTCAGGCTTGCCCTCATCGTTCAGCCTTTCTGTCAAGCAGTTGGGAAATAGTTCCCCTATGCGCTTGATATTCTCATCCACGATGTTCGCGGTCTGCATGTTCAATTTATCCATATTATTTGTTTTCTAATTTATCTGCTATATTATTCAAACTTTCTTTGATTTCATTAAGAGTATATGTATCCATGTCAGAGACTACCCCTGCTATTGACTCAATAGGGCTTGGAATTTGGAATGTTCCTAAGATGTTGAAATCTCTAATGGTAAAACTTTCTTTAATGGGATATTTGTTATTGTATTTACCATTGATAGTTATAGCTTTCTCATCGTATTCTTTGAGCCAATTGTTTATCTCATCTTTAGTCTTTTTTTCTTTCCAAGGAAGTTTAATGTTATATTCCATTATTGAAGGACTAATATAGAAATATCTTTTAGCTCCTCCTTTTAAGACAAAACGACTATCTTTTAAATCAAGAAAGACTTTTTTGACAAAATCATATAGGTTATTCTCTATTGGTGAACCACCAACATGTACTTTAATATCGTATGCTGTTTCTTTGCCAACGTTTTCGACACATAGATAATACCCATGCATGTGCTTAATAATGGAAAAATCAATTCGTGCTCTATTATCCTCAATTCTTTGTTTCCGTTCTTTATACAATAGATAGAAACTAAAAGCCAATGACCCAAAAGCAATAGCAGCCATAGCAATATTGGATATTGCACTAACCGCATCCCAATTAACACAACATATAAGCATGTTCATTTCAGTTCCTCCCTTAACTTTATTATTTGTTGATGCAGTTCGTACTTCTTGCGAGTCTGCTTCTCTGTACGGCACTGCTTTTCTAATGATTCTATCTGGCGGAGCAGCTTTTCTCGTTGCTCACGATGAATAATCTGCTCTTCAATGCTTTCTTCTGCCTGAGCATCCAAACCACCTATGGCCGCTACGATATTGTTCCAGACATCATCAAGCGACAAACCTTGCAAATTGATTGTCGCTACGTCAGTCGGCATCCATGCAGATTGCTGTAGTCTGGTATGGAAGATGCAGAACTGTGTCTGTTCCTCAAACTGTATGGCAAAGATGAGCTTCTGAGGTATCAGCTTTTGAAGCATGAGGATATTCTTTCCATCATAGTCTTTTCGCTTCAATGCCACTTGCAGGACATACAATCCTTCTATTTCTTTCCCTTTCGTTAAAGCCGGAACTGTTGCAGTTGATACCCTTGCCACCAATGCCATGCGGCTGATGTCCGCATCAAAACGGTCACGCTCAGCCGCTTTGAGATTGAATTTCTCAAAGACAGCCTTCTTGAAGAGCGGCTTGTTAATGGTACATTGTGGCGGAAGGTTATACATCGTTGATGATAACTTTTTCTATTTTAACGAGACAATATTACATCTTCACGACGGAAAATGACTTCATGACCTAATGCTATTACATGTACAAAACCAGGCTCAACACTAAGAACAGGTAGTATTGCACCTAATAGACCGTCAGTTTCCCTTTCACGGATTATTTTGACCTTATCACGTGGATTAATTGGTAAATTTACGTTCTTTTTGTCTTCAGAAGTTAATGTTAATTCTTTCATAATGAGTTTATTTTATTACAAGGAAACAAATCAATTCAAAATCGTCAAGCCCTGTGATGCGCTCTTCAAAGAGTTCACCAACATAGCCATCGAGGAAGCTGTCAATATCTGACTCTTCCTTCTTGGTGACAATAGACTCTATCGCCTTACCCAGAAGTTCAGAGTATTTCCCCATACGCAAGCCGTCGCGCGTCTCTTTATTGAAAATGCTGCATAGTTTTACATCGGGCTTAGTTTGCGGCTTGCAGAGTAACCGCATCTTGTCGAGCAAGTCTTTCGGGTGCAGATGGTCAACAAGCACTTCGCCATCATCCTTGATATAGACCATATAGAACGGATCCAGTTGATTCTTGTGGTCGATGTTCACGCCCGCCGTACGATTTTTCAGTACAAAGACTGTTCCGGCTGGTGCCTGGTCTGTAGCATGTACAACGGCATGAAGTCCGAAGGGGGTATGCTCCACATCATGGTTGCTGTTGATGTACTCCAGCAAGTCAAGTCGGAATTCATTCAGTCCAAGGTCCATGATGCTGACGCCCGTATTCATCTCTTCCAAATCAACCACGTCCTCTTTCAGACGTTCCAACTGCTGCTTACGGTACTCCAAATCGTCTTTCTCTTCGGGCGAAAGGAGGTTGTCATCGCCCGTTGCCGTCATCACCGTTACCTTCATACGGCTCTCTACACGTCCTTTCAAATTGATGTATTCATCCAACGTCATGTCGGGCCAGTAGTTGACCAACTGAATCTGTGCATTCTTAGATCCGATACGGTCGATACGTCCGAAACGCTGAATAATGCGCACAGGATTCCAGTGAATGTCGTAGTTCAGCAGATAGTCACAATCCTGCAAGTTCTGTCCTTCGCTGATACAGTCAGTAGCAATCAACACATCAATTTCTTCCTTCAAATGCGGATAGACGGCTGCACGTTCCTTGGAAATTGGCGAGAAGAGGGTCAGCACTTTGTTGAAGTCAAGTTTCTCCTTCATTTTAAGAGTGCTTCGCGCTTCCACGTCGCCTGTTACCAAGGCCACGTTTAAGCCATACTCTTTCTTGATTGGTTCTGCCAGGCAGTCGTAAAGGTACTGTGCCGTATCTGAAAAGGCAGTAAAGACAAGCACCTTCTTGTTGTTGCCGTTGATAGGATGAGCAAACTTATCCTTCAAGTCAGTAATAAGTTGTTGCAGCTTGCTGTCATGCTCAGGTGTGATGCTCTGGAGCATGAGAAGTAGCAAACGGATGATTTCAAGGTCATCCTTGATTTCCTTCTGCCATGATATATAGTCCATATCCTCCAAGAGGATGCGGTTTTTCTTCTTACCGATGGTGAAGTCCTGTTCGTCCTCGTCGCCATCAACACTTTCATAGTCATCCACAGACACACGTCTTTCGCCATTCTGGAAACGTGCGATGGCATCAAGCGTCTCCTGCATATAGTCACGGATGCGGGTCAAGGTCAGACGGAATGAGTTGACCGATGACTCCAGACGTTTCAGCAACTGAATATTCATCAGTCGCTGAATACCCTGCTCACGTTCCTCAATGCTCAGGCGGTGTCCTGTAGTACTTTCCTCTTCCTTATACTTCCATAGTTGGCTTGGAAGGATAAAGGCAGACGGCGCATAAATAGCCAGATGCAGCATCTGCAACTGCTCGAATATCTCGTTGTAATTGATGGCAGTATCGAGGTCAGTAAGATGTGGACTTCGTGAGATGGGTTTCAAACGTTCTGGGAACGTACCAATGTCAGCGGTATCGTAATACTGCTGGATGTGTTTGCGGCTTCGGGCAATAGTAACGGCATCCAGTAGTCGGAAGAAGTCGAAGTCGAGCATCCGCAGAAGTCGTTCTGTTGTACGCTCCTCTGGTGGCAGGTCAGCCCAGATATTATAAGAGCCTTGTGCTTGACGGAAGATGTCATCAATGCCTCGATTGGTTGGCAATAGTTTGTCGAAGGCTACAGATTCCCCTTCGTATGCCAACTGCAACTGATTCTTCAGATCGTTGAAACGGTTGTTGACTGGCGTTGCCGATAGCATCAGTACCTTGGTCTTTACGCCAGAACGGATGACCTTGTTCATCAAGCGAAGATAGCGGTTCTCACGAGGATTCTCGCCATTTTCATCTGTACTTACCTTACCTCCATTACGGAAATTATGGCTCTCATCGATAACCACAAGGTCATAGTTGCCCCAGTTTACACGCTCCAAATCGAGGTCGTTACTACGGCCATGTTCACGCGAGAGGTCGGTGTGGTAGAGTATATCGTAATTCAGTCGGTCTTTTGCCAACGGATTGTTGACGTAGTTCTGCCGATATGTATTCCAGTTTTCAAAGAGCTTCTTGGGGCAAAGCACTAAGACAGTTCGGTTTCGGCTCTCAAAATACTTGATGACCGACAGGGCGGTGAAAGTCTTTCCTAAACCCACACTGTCTGCAAGGATGCAGCCATTGTACTTCTCCAGTTTGTTGATGACTGCCAGGGCTGCGTCACGCTGGAAGTTATAGAGCTTATTCCAGATGGCAGAATTCTTGAAGCCTGTTGCCTCTTTGGGCAGTTCGTCTTCACTGATGTCTTCCAGAAACTCATTGAAGATGTTGTAGAGTGCCACGAAATAAAGGAACTCAGGGGCGTTCTCCTTATAAGCATTACTGATGCTGTCTATGACCTCTTCT
>JAFVBX010000037.1 GCA_017479675.1 Prevotella sp. | reverse complement strand
CCGGTGGGGTTGTTGGGATAGCAGAGGTAGATGATATCGACATGCTGGTCGGTGGGTATCTGGGGCACGAAACCGTTTTCGGCGGTGCAGGGCATATACCTCACGTTGGTCCATCGTCCGTCCTCGAAGGTGCCGCAGCGACCTATCATGACGTTGGAGTCGATATAGACGGGGTAGATAGGGTCGGTGACGCCGATGAAGTTGTCCCAGTGGAGTATCTCCTGGAAGTTGCCCGTGTCGCTCTTGGCACCGTCGTTGATGAATACCTCGTCAACGTCGAGGTGGATGCCGCGCGGCAGGAAGTCGTTCTTCAGTATCGCCTCGCGCAGGAATTCGTAGCCCTGTTCGGGACCGTATCCTCGAAAGGTTTCCTCGTGCGCCATCTCGTCAGTGGCACGGTGTATCGCCTCGATGACGGCAGGACATAGCGGGCGTGTCACGTCGCCGATGCCGAGCGATATCACCTCTGCCTTGGGGTGGGTTATCTTGAAGGCGTTGACCTTCTTTGCTATGTCTGCAAACAGATAGTTGTTTTGCAGGTTGAGGTAATGTATGTTTACTAAAGCCATGATTCTTTTTCTTTTTTTATAGGAACTATAGTTACTATAGATACTATAGTCACTATATTATTATTATCTCTCCATCAAAGACGAAGGTGACGGGACCAGTCATGAGGACGTGGTTGTCTTTTTCGCTCCACTCAATGCTTAGCGTGCCACCGTCCATCACTATGTGTGACTTCCTGCCTGCCCTTCCCGTATGGAAGGCTGCTACGGCGGTGGCGCAGGCACCAGTGCCGCATGCCATTGTGATGCCGCTGCCTCGCTCCCATACTCGGACGCGTATCGTGCCATCGTCCTTGATGTTGGCAAACTCAATGTTGCAACGTTCTGGGAATGCCTCGTGGTGTTCCAGCAGCTTGCCCTTGGTCTCCACCTCATCTACGTTGTCGGTAAAGATGACGTAGTGGGGGTTGCCCATAGAGACGAAGGTAGCCTTTTCGGAAGGTAAGGGCGCCTTGTCTGGCAGGAACTGTTGAGGCTTGTCCAGCGCAGGTTCGCCCATATCGACGGTGACGCTCTCCACCACACCATTGGTGACGTTGAGGTGCAGCATCTTGATGCCAGAGAGAGTCATCAGTCGGATGGTGGTGCGGTCGGTATAGCCACGCTCGTAGAGATACTTGCCCACGCAACGGCTGGCATTGCCGCACATCATAGCCTCCGAGCCGTCGGCATTGAAGATACGCATGGAGAAGTCTGCCGAACTGCCTACCTCGCCGCTGCCTATCAGCACCAGTCCGTCAGAGCCTATGCCCTTGTGGCGGTCGCTGAGACGAATGGCGAGGACAGAGGGCTCGCTGACAGTCTGCTCCATCGTATTGACATAGATGTAGTCATTGCCGCAGCCGTGCATTTTTGTGAATTTTATCTTAGGCATTCTTTTTTTATTTTGATAGGAAGACATCAACTTTGTGCGCCGTCTGCTTGCCCGATGCCATAGCGCGAACTACGAGTGAGGCGCCGTTCTGGGCATCGCCGCAGACGAAGACGTTATCGGGATATTCTGGATGCTCTGGCTTGAGGAAGCCCATGGCGAGCAGCACCAGTTCAGCCTTTATTATCTCGGGCTTGCCCTTTTCCACCATCAGCGGACGACCGCCTTCGGGGTTAGGCTTCCAGTCTATCTCCTGCACCTTGACGCCTGTCAGTTTGCCGTCCTTGCCAAGGAACTCCAGCGTGTTGATGTTCCAGCAGCGTGTGCAGCCCTCTTCGTGGCTCGATGTGGTCTTGAGTGTGCGAGGGAAGTTTGGCCACGGGTTCTTTGGGTCAACAGGTCCTTCGACCGGCTTTGGCATAATCTCTATCTGCGTCACGCTCTTGCAACCCTGACGGTGTGCAGTGCCGATGCAGTCAGAGCCTGTGTCGCCGCCACCTATCACCAGCACGTCTTTGCCCTTGGCTGTGATGCGCTCGTCATCGCTGAACTCCATGCCTGCCAGTACGCGGTTCTGCTGCGCCAACAGTTCGAGAGCAAGGTGTACACCCTTCAGCTCCCTGCCAGGAATGTTGAGGTCGCGTGCCGTAGGAGTGCCTGTGGCGATGATGATGGCGTCAGGCTTTCCGATAGTCCCTATAGTATCTATAGTTCCTATAGTTTCTAAGTCTATAGCCTCGCCATACTTGAACTCTACGCCCTCTTCTTCGAGCAGTTTGATGCGGCGGTCTATGATAGCCTTGTTGAGTTTGAAGTTAGGTATGCCGTAGCGGAGAAGTCCGCCTGCTGCCTCGTCTTTCTCAAACACGGTGACGCTGTAGCCCATGAGGTTGAGTTCGTTGGCAGCCGCCAGTCCTGCAGGACCGGCACCTATCACTGCCACGTGCTTGCCGTTGCGCTTTGGGTGGTGTACCTTGACATATCCCTCGCGGAATGCCGCCTCGGTGATGGCGCACTCGTCTTCGCGGTTGGTGGTAGGCTCATGCTCTGTGAGGTTGAGCACACACGCCTTCTCACATAGTGCAGGACAGATGCGCCCTGTAAACTCGGGGAAGGGGTTGGTGCTGTTGAGCAGTGTGTAAGCCTTCTTCCATTCGCCCTGGTAGAGGGCTTCGTTCCACTCTGGCGGCTTGTTGCCAAGGGGACATGCCCAATGGCAGAATGGTACGCCACAGTCCATGCAGCGTGATGCCTGCAACTTTCTCTCACCCGTGCTGAGGGTTTGCTCTACTTCACCGAAATCGTGTATTCTGTCGTGAATGGGGCGGTAGCCCGCCTCCTGTCTATGTATATCTAAAAAAGCTTTTGGATTTCCCATCTTATCTATAATCTGTCATCTATAATTTTAATAGTCTCTCTGTACGTCCGCTATCTTCTTCTGCAGGCGAGCCATCTGCTCCTCTTGCAGTACGCGTTTGTACTCTATAGGTACTACCTGTATGAAATCGTCGATGTAGCTGTGCCAATTATCGAGCATGGTGCGTGCCAACTTAGAGCCAGTGTTGTCGTAGTGACGCTGTATGAGTTCGTGGAGCTCCTTGCGGCTTACGCTGTCCTCTACGAGGTTTATCTCCACCATGTCCATGTTACAGAAGTAGTCGAAGTTGTGGTTCTTGTCCCACACGTATGCTACGCCACCCGACATGCCGGCGGCGAAGTTGCGTCCTGTCTCGCCGAGCACTACCACACGGCCGCCTGTCATATACTCACAACAGTGGTCGCCTGCACCTTCTATCACGGCGGTGGCACCAGAGTTGCGCACTCCGAAGCGTTCGCCCACCTTGCCGTTGACGTACAGCTCGCCGCTGGTGGCGCCATACAGTCCCGTGTTGCCTGCTATGATGTTCTCCTCAGCCTTGTAGCCTGCGCTGGCAGGTGGCAGTATGGCAATTTTACCGCCTGACAGTCCCTTGGCGAAGTAGTCGTTTGTCTCACCCTCCAGACGGAAGCTTACGCCATGAGCAAGGAAAGCACCGAACGACTGTCCTGCAGAGCCCTTGAACCTTACGCTGACAGCATCGTCAGCCAGTCCCTTGAGACCGTGTTTCTTGGCTATCATGCCAGAGAGCATAGTGCCTACGGCACGGTCGGTGTTCTTTATGACATAGTCCATCTGTGTCTTGCTGCCTGCGTTGATGGCTTTGTCGGCGGCAGCAATCATCTGCTCGTCGAGCACCGTGCCCTGCATGCCCAGCGGCACGTTAGGCTTCTTCCTGTCGCCAGTGAAGTGGAGCGTGCCCTCTTCTTTGTTCAACAAGCGAGAGAGGTCCAAAACGTTTCCGTTCCCGTTAGTGTTCCCGTTAATAAGCTCCGTATGTCCCACGATGTCGTTGAGGCTCTTGTAGCCTATCTCGGCAAGGTACTCGCGCACCTCCTGAGCGAGGAAGGTGAAGTAGTTCACCAGATACTCGTAACGACCGATGAAGTGCTTGCGCAGCTTCTCGTTCTGTGTTGCCACACCCATAGGACAGGTGTTGAGGTTACACTTGCGCATCATGACGCACCCCAATACTATCAGGGCTGCAGTGCCAAAGGCAAACTCTTCGGCTCCCAGCAGTGCCATCAATACTATGTCGCGACCAGTCTTCAACTGTCCGTCAACCTGCAGGCGCACGTCGCTGCGCAGACCGTTTCTCACCAGTGTCTGCTGTGTCTCAGCCAGTCCTATCTCGGGTGATATGCCGGCAAAGCGCATGCTTGAAGCAGGACTTGCGCCAGTGCCACCCTCGGCACCGCTTATTATGATGAGGTCAGCCTTAGCCTTGGCAACGCCGGCGGCGATGGTGCCCACACCACTCTCTGCAACCAGTTTCACACTGACGGCAGCGGTAGGGTTGACGTTCTTCAGGTCGAAGATGAGCTGTGCCAGGTCCTCGATGCTGTAGATGTCGTGATGGGGTGGGGGAGAGATGAGGCTGATGCCAGGTATGGAGTGACGCGTCTTGGCTATCACCTCGTTGACTTTGAAGCCAGGCAGCTGTCCGCCCTCGCCAGGCTTGGCACCCTGTGCCACCTTAATCTGTATCTCTTCTGCGTTCACCAGATACTCCGTAGTGACGCCGAAGCGTCCTGATGCCACCTGCTTTGTCTTAGAACTGAGACTTATGCCGTCAACGGTGGCATGGAAGCGTTCGCTGTCCTCGCCGCCTTCGCCGGTGTTGCTTCGTGCACCCAGTTTGTTCATGGCGAGACAGATGGCTTCGTGCGCCTCCTTTGACAATGCACCGAATGACATGGCACCAGCCACGAAGTGCTTCACGATGTCCTCTACAGGCTCCACCTCGTCAATGCTGATTGGTGACTTCTGCCACTTCATGAAGTCGCGGATGAAGATTGGTGCCTCCTTTTCGTCAACCAGTTTGGTAAACTCCTTGAACTTGTTGTAGCTGCCAGTGCGTGTGGCAAGTTGCAGGGTTGCTATCGTCTCGGGGTTCCAGGCATGCTTTATGCCGTCCTTGCGCCAGTGGAACTGTCCCACGTTAGGAAGCAGCTGTTCGCCAAGGGCAGCGGTACTACGTTCTGCCTCCGTGAGACGTGCCACAGCATCTTTGGCGATACGCTCAAGTCCGATGCCGCCGATGGTGCTCACCTCTGTGCCGAAATACTCTCTGAGCAGACTCTCACTGAGACCTATGCTCTCGAATATCTTTGCGCCGCGATAGCTGCGTATCGTGGAGATACCCATCTTCGCCATTATCTTGATCAGTCCTTTCTTCACCGCCTTGATATAGTTAGCCTCTGCGGTGGCGTAGTCCTCCTGTATCTTGTGTTGCTTCACCAGGTCATCGATGATGGCGAATGTCATGTAAGGACACAGTGCTGATGCACCATATCCCAGCAGCAGTGCGGCGTGCATGGTCTCGCGTATCTCGCCGCTCTCCACTATCAGAGCCGTCTGCACACGCTTGCCTACGCTGATAAGGTAGTGGTGTACGGCAGATACGGCGAGCAGTGAGGGGATAGCTGCGGAGGTTCCATCGCCTGCCTCACGGTCGCTCAGAATGATATAGTTATAACCGTCATCCACAGCCTGCTCAGCCTGTTTGCACAGTGCTGCGAGAGCGTCGTGCAGGCCCTTCTCTCCTCTCTTTGCCTCAAAGAGGATAGGCAGTTTTATTGTGTTGAAACCCTTGTAGCGTATGTTACACAGTATGTCGAGCTGCGTATTGTTGAGGATAGGATGCGGCAGGCGTACCATCTTGCAGTTCGTCTCGTCGGGGTTGAGTATTCCCGTGCCTACCCTGCCGATGTATTCTGTGAGCGACATCACCAGCTCTTCGCGGATGGAGTCGATGGCAGGGTTCGTCACCTGTGCAAACTGCTGACGGAAATAGTTGAAGAAAACCTGCGGTCTGTCGCTTACCACTGCCAGCGGAGTGTCGTTACCCATTGCGGCTGTAGGCTCCTGACCGTTCACTGCCATTGGAATGATGGTGGAGGCTATGTCCTCCTCGCCATAGCCAAACAGCATCTCTTTCTGCAACAGGTTGTCCACGCCGTTCTCTACGTGGCGTCCGCTCTTCAGCTTCTCCAGCTGTATGCGGTTGGTGCTGAGCCATTGGCGGTAAGGATGTTCCTGAGCCAGCTGCTGCTTTATCTCGCCGTCGTAGTATATCTTGCCCTCCTGTGTGTCGATGAGCAGTATCTTACCAGGCTGCAGCCTTCCCTTCTCCGCTACCTCCGCAGGGTCGAAGTCGATGACACCCACCTCTGATGCTACCACCATAGTGCCGTTCTTTGTTATGGTGTAACGTGCAGGGCGCAGACCGTTGCGGTCGAGCATTCCGCCTGCGTATCTGCCGTCGCTGAACAGCAGTGCGGCAGGACCGTCCCATGGCTCCATGAGGATAGAGTGGTATTCGTAGAATGCCTTCAGGTCTTCGCTGATAGGGTTCTTGTCGTTGAAGCTCTCAGGCACTAGTATGCTCATGGCATGAGGCAGTGACAGCCCTGACATCCCGAGGAACTCCAGCACGTTGTCGAGTGATGCTGAGTCACTCATGCCAGGCTGCACGATGGGTGAAATCTCTTTCACACTACCCAGTGCCTCGCTTGACAGCACGCTCTCCCTTGCCTGCATCCATCCGCGGTTGCCGCGTATGGTGTTTATCTCACCGTTGTGTGCCAACAGGCGGAAGGGCTGTGCCAGTGACCATGTAGGGAAGGTGTTGGTGGAGAAGCGTGAGTGAACCAAGGCAAGACCGCTCGTCAGGTAAGGGTTCGTAAGGTCGGTATAGTACTGCCTTACCTGCATTGATGACAGCATTCCCTTGTATATTATGTTTGTGTTGCTGAGTGAACAGATGTAGAAATCCTTATGGCTCACCCGCTTCTCTATGCGCTTCCTTATAATATATAATGTTCGCGCGAAGGTCTCCACCTCGTCGTCTTTCACTCCGGTGATGAACACCTGCTTGATGTCAGGCTCCGTGCTCAGCGCTCCCTCACCCAGACAATCGGGGTTGGTGGGCACCGTGCGCAGGTGCATCAGCTGCAAGCCTTCGCGCTCTACCTCCTCTATTATGATACTGAGGATTTTCTGTTGTTCTGTACTGTCCTTTGGCAGGAATACCAGTCCTGTACCGTATTTTCCCTTCTCTGGTACAGGGATGCCCTGCAAAAGGATAAACTCGTGTGGTATCTGAATCATGATACCAGCACCGTCACCGTCTTTGCCGACCTCGGCACCGCGGTGGCGCATGTTCTCAAGCACGCGTAGCGCATCGTCCACCAACTGGTGACTCTTGCCGCCGTGGATGTTGACAATCATTCCCACACCACAGGCATCGTGCTCATACTGGCTCTGGTAAAGCCCTTGCTCTTGAAGTTTACGTTTTGTCATATTATCCTATTATTTAAATGACCATTTGCTTAATCTGGGTGCAAAGTTATAACATTTTGCTTAATTATACAACAAAAATCTTTCTTTTTTCATCTTAAATTTCTTTTGTTTTGACATTTTGTAATTACTTTTGCCATTTTTGTTGCAAAGTGTAAAATTATCTATGCGCTGTGTCGCACAAAATTTACATTTTGTCATTTTGGAAAAATTTTAACAATCAAAAAGTTGTTTTTGTGCTTCGTTTTTAGTCAAAATGTTATAATTTTGCACTCGAAAGCTTTCGCAAAGACAACTGGACGCAGTTAAGAAAGTTATGTTTCACTATATATTAATAAGGTAAAAAGTAAAGTAAGGTATGAAAAAGATCGAGGCAATTATCAGAAAGACCAAGTTCGAAGAAGTGAAGGAGGCTTTGCTTAGTTCGGACATCGACTGGTTTGAGTATCACGATGTGCATGGCATAGGTCAGAGTCGTCAGGAGCGCATATATCGTGGAGTCCAGTATTCTACCGATGTTATCGAGCGTGTGGCAATCACCATCGTCTGCCGTGAGCAGTTCGTTGAGCCTACAATAAAGGTTATCATGAATGTGGCACACACGGGCAAGGTTGGTGACGGTCGTATCTTCCTCAGTGATATGATTGACTGTTACTCCATCCGCACAGGCGACCACGGTGACACCGTACTTGCCGACAAGAAGTAAGGTTTACAGTTTATAAAGTTTAAAAAGGATAATGATTATGATAGATATTTCAATGTTCGCAACCCCTCTTGCCGCGATGGTGGAGGATGCAAAGGATTATGTAAACGGTTTGGACACCATGTGGGTGTGTCTCGGTGCTATGCTTGTATTCTGGATGCAGCCTGGCTTCGCACTCGTTGAGGCTGGATTGACACAGTCAAAGAACACTGCCAACATCCTTATGAAGAACTTCGTCGATTTCATGTTCGGCACGGTGCTCTTCTGGATACTCGGTTTCTCCATCATGTATGGTGCAGGCAGTGAGTTCATAGGTTGGGAAGGCTTCGGCTTCATGGGTGCCGACAGCAACGTTCCTGCCGAATGTACGTTTATCTTCCAGACGGTGTTCTGCGCTACGGCGGCAACCATCGTGTCTGGTGCTATGGCAGAGCGTACCAAGTTCTCTATGTACGTAGTGTTCTCAGTGCTTATCTCAGCCTTCATCTACCCTATAGAAGGTCACTGGTCATGGGGCGGCGGCTGGCTCGCTGAGATGGGTTTCCATGATTTCGCAGGTTCTACCGTTGTTCATCTCTGCGGCGGTGCTATGGCACTTGCAGGTGCTATGGTTCTCGGTCCGCGTATCGGCAAGTATGCCAAGGACGGTAAGTCACGCGCTATTCCTGGTCACAACCTTGTGCTCTGTGCCTTGGGCGTGTTCTGTCTGTGGGTAGGATGGTTCGGCTTCAACCCCTGTTCTACCGTTGCGGCAACAGGCTATGCTAACGCAGTGAGCATGTCACATGTCTTCGTCACCACCAACATGGCAGCTGCCACAGGCGGTATCGCGGCGATGTTCTATACCTGGCTCGTTGACGGCAAGCCTTCACTCTCAATGGTGTGCAACGGTGTGCTGGCAGGACTGGTAGGCATCACGGCTGGTTGCGACTGCGTAAGCATAGGAGCTGCTGCCTTCATCGGTGCCGTAGTGAGCATAGTGATGTGTCTCTCTGTTGCCTTTATAGATAAGGTGTGCAAGATTGACGACCCAGTAGGTGCCGTATCTGTTCACGGCGTGGGCGGTTTCCTCGGCACAGTGCTGACAGGTGTCTTCGTTGATGCTTCTATCGACGGTGTTACCGATTGCACCATCCTTACTCAGCTCATCGGTGCTGCTACCGTAGGTCTGTTTGCCTTCGTGGCAGGTTACGCAATCTTCTTTGCCATCGACAAGATTCACGGTCTGCGTTGCGACAAGATCATAGAGGAAGAAGGTCTTGACATCTACGAGCATGGTGAGGCGGCGTACAACTGATAGATTAAAAGATTAAGAAATTAAGAAATTAAAATATTAAAAAAGAAAGGAAATGATTATGAAAAAATATAGATTTACTGCACTTGCCCTCGTAGCTATGATGGGAATGAGTGCATATGCGCAAGAGAAGTTGGAGGCAACGATAAGTGCCGACGTAGTGACAAACTATATCTGGCGAGGCCAGAAGCTTGGCGAGGGAAGCATCCAGCCGGCGCTTGGCATTGCCTATAAGGGACTCTCACTCGGAGCATGGGGCAGCTACGGCTTCACCAACTCTGACGACACCAAGGAGTTTGACCTTACACTGGCTTACACCACCGGCGGCTTCAACATCGGCATCACCGACTACTTCTTTACCGACAAGGACGACGAGGTGAAGTACTTCATGTATAAAGCCCACGAGACCGCCCACGTATGGGAAGCCAACGTTGGTTATGACTTCGGTCCTCTCGCCTTGCAGTGGTACACCAACTTCGCCGGCGCAGACAAGGTGAACAAGAGCGGCAAGCGTGCCTACTCATCATACTTTGAGCTCAGCGCACCCTTCAAGCTCGGAGGCTTAGACTGGGATGCCGCGCTCGGCGTGGTGCCTTATGCCACATCGTTCTACTCTGATGCCGACGGCTTCGCCGTCACCAACATCACGGTCAAGGCTACCAAGGATTTGCAGATAACGGACAAGTTCGCCATCCCTATCTTTGCACAGGTGACAGCCAACCCCAGCAGTCAGAAGGCATACTTCGCACTGGGCTTCACACTGCAACCATGATTTTTAAATGTTTCAGGTGCTTCCCTCTCGCAGCAGGTGTGCTCAGAGAGGGGAGCTAACCGTTTTCTCACGCAAACTCTCAACAACCTATATCAACATACATGGATACTAAATACATATTCGTCACGGGTGGCGTAGTGTCATCACTTGGCAAGGGCATCATCTCTGCCAGCATCGGAAAACTGCTGCAAGCACGCGGCTACAAGGTCACCATTCAGAAGTTCGACCCCTACATCAACATCGACCCGGGCACGCTGAACCCCTACGAGCACGGCGAGTGCTACGTCACCGCCGACGGCATGGAGACCGACCTCGACCTGGGACACTACGAACGTTTCACAGGGATAGAGACCACACGCGACAACTCCGTGACGACAGGACGCATATACAAGGCGGTGATAGACCGTGAACGGCGCGGCGACTATCTGGGCAAGACCATTCAGGTGGTGCCCCACATCACCGACGAGATAAAGCACCGCATGCTGCGAACAGGGGAATATGACTTCGTCATTACCGAGGTGGGCGGCACGATAGGCGACATCGAGAGTGCGCCGTTCATGGAGGCTATACGTCAGCTGCGCTGGCAACTGGGCAGGGATGCCGTATGCGTACACCTGACATACGTGCCCTATCTGAAGGCTGCCGACGAGCTGAAGACCAAGCCGACGCAGCACAGCGTGAAGGAACTGCAGTCGATGGGCATACAGCCCGACATCCTCGTGCTGCGCACGGAGCGCCATCTCGACGACTCCATGCGCATGAAGGTGGCATCGTTCTGTAACGTGGACCTGGAGTGTGTGGTGCAGAGCGAGGACATGCCGAGCATCTATGAGGTGCCCGTCAACATGCAGCGTCAAGGGCTTGATGCTGCCATCTTGCGTAAGATAGGCATCCCCGTAGGCGAGACGCCGAACATGAAGGCGTGGCACGACTTCCTCGACAAGTTGCACAACGCCAAGCGAGAGGTGCACATCGGCTTGGTGGGCAAGTACGACTTGCAGGATGCCTACAAGAGCATACGCGAGAGCCTGAACCTTGCCGGCATATATAATGATGTGAAAGTGAGGCTGCACTTCGTCAACAGCGAAAAGATAACTCCTGCTAATGTAGCGGAGAAGCTGCATGGCGTGGCAGGCATAGTGGTGTGTCCCGGCTTCGGCGCAAGGGGCACCGAGGGCAAGATTATCGCTGCGGAATACACTCGCACCCATGACATCCCCACCTTAGGCATCTGCCTCGGCATGCAGATGATGGTGATAGAGTACGCACGCAACGTGCTGGGCTATGCCGATGCCAACAGCACGGAGATGGATGCCGACACAGGACATGCCGTCATCGACCTCATGGAGGCGCAGAAAGAGGTGAAGCAGAAGGGCGGCACCATGCGCTTGGGTGCCTACGACTGTCTGCTAAAGGAGGGCAGCAGAGTGGCTGAGGCGTATAGCTATCAGCTTGTCAACT
>JAFVBX010000036.1 GCA_017479675.1 Prevotella sp. | reverse complement strand
TTATTTAAGACGTATGGTCGTCTGCTGGCTGAGACGGATTTGAGTTTCACCAGATATCTCTATGAGAAAAAGGGAATATTTGCAATTGGAACAGGTGGCTCAGTTGCCGGTGCTCTCATTGGAAACCATTCTTAATGATCATTTCATGCAGGCATCGCAGATTACGTCGAAGGTAAAGGTGCTGCAACATTTTGAGAAATATCTTGAGACAGGCTATTATCCTTTCTACCGTGAGGAAGGTGACGGTTTTTTCGACCGTCTGCAGCAGGTGATAGAAACTATCGTTAGCGGTGAGATTCCATCGGTGAGCAATATAGAATATGACTCCGTATACAAAGCCAAGCAGCTATTGGCTGTGCTGGCAGAAAGCTCACCTTACACCTTGAATATCTCTGGACTATGCGTCACGCTACAGGCCTCGCGTAACAATGTGCTGAAGCTTATTGACCTGATGGACAAGGCAGCCTTGGTGCGTAGGCTTTATGCAGCAGATAGAGGGATGAACATGTTGACGAAGCCTGAGAAGGTGTTGTTTTATAATACCAATCTGATGCGCTGTCTGACTCCGCATGTAGATGATGTGACGATGCGTGAAACTTATTTTGCTTCGCAGCTGGCTGTGGCTCATCAGCTTTCGATGCCTAATCAGGGTGACTTGATAGTGGATGGAAGATGGTTGTTTGAAGTGGGAGGGAGAAATAAAGGCTTCAAGCAGATTAAGGGCATTGAGGATAGTTTCGTTGTTAGCGATGGTATCGACATCGGTCACGGGAAAAAGATTCCACTCTGGCTCTTTGGCCTGCTATATTAGTAATACAATGACACGATGAATAATCACCATTAACTATAATCATTAAAAGAACAATTACCATGAAAAAACTGGAGGAAAAGAGTATGAAAGACGTTGAGACAGAGAAGAGGATGGAGATGGACGAGGCGCTGAGCGACTACAACAGTCTGCATGAGGTGCCAGGCATGGACAGCATGAGCGGCAGGATGACGAGGTTTCATTGCTGCCTGGACGAGATGATGGAGCGATTCCGTGGCGAGGAGGACGAGAAGATGTATGCCGTGAAGGTGCTCGAGGGACTTGCCGACGGATGCAACCAGATGGGGCTGTCGCAGGAGTTCGCGGTGAGGATGGCGTCGTTCGTGCACATCTTCAGCGAGATACACCCTGACGCGCTGAAGGCTGTGTTCAACACGGCGTACCTGAGGGACTATCTGCAGAAGATACCACTGAAATACATGCAGAAGTCGGCGGTGCTGACTTTCAAGACGGAGGCATACATGAAGGAGCACTACCTGCTGAGGCTCAACGTGATGACGGGTGTGCCGGAATATAAGCAGCTGGGTGGGCTGTATAGCTTCGCCGAGCTGGACCAGAAGATGCGCAACACGATGTCTATCAACGCGTTGAAGGCTGGCGTGGATTCGTGGGACAGGGACCTTAACCGCTACATCGACAGCACGCTGATACCGCGCTACGAGCCGTTGGGCGACTATATATACCACCTGCCGAAGTGGGACGGCAAGGACCGCATAGCCTCGCTGGCACGTCGGGTGAAGAGGGGCGACAGGTATTGGGAGAGGGACTTTCACAAATGGATGCTGTCGATGGTGGCGCAGTGGCTCGGCATGAACAGGGAGCACGGCAACGCCATCGTGCCCTTGCTGATAGGTCCGCAGGGCTCGGGCAAGACGACGTTCTGCCACAGGCTGTTGCCGAAGGCGCTGCAGAGGTATTATAACGACCGCCTCTCGATGAAGAACGACAACGACATATACATCGCCATGTCGTCACTGGCGCTTATAAACATCGACGAGTTCGACGCCCTCTCCAAGAGCCAGCAGCCGATACTGAAATATCTGCTCACCAAGCACGACGTGAAGATGCGTCCGCCATACGGCAAGGTGATGGAGCAGCGCAGACGCTATGCCTCGTTCATCGCCACGACGAACAACCTCCGCCCGCTCGTTGACCCTACAGGGTCGAGGCGTTTTCTGTGCGTATATTCCGACGAGATAGACAACAGCGGCAAGATAAACTACACGCAGGTCTATGCCCAGCTGTACAGTGAGCTGAGGAACGGCAAGATGCGCTACTGGTTTACCGATGCCGACAACCGCCGCATAATGAAGCAGAACGCCCAGTACCAGCGTGTCAGCGACTTCGAGACCATGATACGCCTCACCTATCTGCCTGCCGGCGAGACGCCCGACGATGCTCCTGCGGTGATGCTGGGCGACGTCATGCAAACACTCGCCATGAGGTTCCCTGCCTTTACGGTGACGAACAATGCCGCCGTCATGCTTGGCAAGGCTTTGCGGAGCATGGGGTATGAGGTGAAAAAGAAGAAGAACGGAATGGCGTACCCCGTTGTTCTCAGAGAAGTTTAGGAAATTTACCTCCACCTCCACCTTTTGTTCGTAACGTATTGAGACTTAGATTTTTGGAGTGGTGGAGGTGAAAATTTTTACCTCCACCGACCTCCACCCTTTTTGTGTGTAGCTAAAAGCTATCCTTTTCCTTGTCAAAAGCATATCTTTTAGCCCTCAAAAGGATAACTTTTCCCCCATTAAAGGATATGCTTTAGGTTGCAGAAGCAAAGCTTCCATCTGTGGAAGCATAGCATCCACGTGCGGAAGCACAGCATCCGCATGCAGAAACATAGCATCTACGAGGGGTGGATGTGGTGGAGGATGGGTGGAGGTAAAAGATTTTACCTCCACCGTGTGAAGTTGCAGATTGTCAACGAGTTACCCCTAAAAGGTGGAGGGTGGAGGTGAAAAACACAAATCTCATGTGAAATTATCGCGGCGCAAGGGCTTTTGCCCTGAATTTTGCTTTAGGGCAAAAATTCTTTGCATTTTATTCTTTAGAATAAATAATTTTTCGTAAATTTGCACTGGTATCATGCCGAGATTTTCCCAAGTCGTCGGGCATGAGTTTTCTAATCATTTGAACCTCAAAGAATTGCAAATTCGTTGGGGAAATATTTTGTTTATCACACATGGCATATTTATTTACATCAGAATCAGTATCTGAGGGCCATCCCGACAAGGTGGCAGACCAGATCAGTGACGCACTGTTAGACCAGTTCCTCGCCTACGACGCGGGGGCACACTGCGCCATAGAGAGTTTCGTGACCACCGGTCAGGTGGTGATAATGGGCGAGGTGCGCTCGGAGGCATACATTGACCTGCAGACCATAGCGCGCAACACCATCAACCGCATCGGCTACACCAAGTCGGAATACATGTTCGACGGCAACTCGTGCGGCATCCTCAGCGCCATCCACGAGCAGAGCGACGACATCAACCGCGGCGTTAGCCGTGAGGAAGAGATGGGGCAAGGCGCCGGCGACCAGGGCATGATGTTCGGCTACGCCACTAACGAGACGGACAGCTACATGCCCGTATCGCTCGACCTGGCGCACCACCTCATGAAGTCGCTCGCCGACATCAGGAGGGAAGGTAAGGAGATGACATACCTCAGACCCGACTCGAAGAGTCAGGTGACCATAGAGTACAGCGACGACAACGTGCCCCAGCGCATCGACACCATCGTGGTATCGACGCAGCACGACCAGTTCGACGACGACGACGAGCGCATGCTCCAGAAGATACGCGAGGACGTCATCAACATCCTCATCCCCCGCGTCAAGAGCGAGATACGTAGCGAGAAGGTCTTGGCACTGTTCAACGATGATATAAAATACTTCGTCAACCCGACGGGCAAGTTCGTCATCGGCGGTCCCCACGGCGACACGGGACTGACGGGCAGGAAGATAATAGTAGATACCTACGGCGGCAAGGGCGCCCACGGCGGCGGTGCCTTCTCTGGCAAAGACCCGTCGAAGGTTGACCGCTCGGCAGCCTACGCCGCACGCTACATCGCCAAGAACATGGTAGCCGCCGGCGTTGCCGACGAGATGCTGGTGCAGATAAGCTACGCCATCGGCGTTGCAGAGCCAGTGAGCATCAACGTCAACACCTACGGCAAGAGCCGCGTCAAGATGTCCGACGGTGAGATAGCCAGGAAGATCAGCCAGCTCTTCGACCTGCGCCCCAAGGCGATAGAACGCCAGCTGAAGCTCCGCCAGCCTATGTATGTAGAGACCGCCGCCTACGGCCACATGGGCAGAGAGAACCAAGTGGTCAGGAAGACCTTCACCAGCCGCTACCACGAGACGAAGACCATCGACGTGGAGCTCTTCACCTGGGAGAAGCTCGACAAGGTGGAGGAGATTAGGCAATTGATAATTGACAATTGACAATTCTCTTAAAAATGATAAATTATACAGTTGCGTATAATACGCATTCATATAATTTTGTATCTTTGTGGCAAGTTAGTATAAAATCCTAAGTTTTAAGTACGGTAATGGAAGTCTACTGCCGGCAAAGAATAGAGAAGATGATGAACCCCAAAGTTTCTGTAATAATACCCAATTATAATCATGCGAAGTATCTGGAGCAGCGCATAGAGAGTGTGCTGAATCAGACCTACCAAGACTTCGAGGTGATAATTCTTGATGACTGTTCGCCAGATAACGGAGCAAGTAGGGCGGTCATTGAGAGGTATCGCTCGAATCCCCATGTGAGCCATATTGTTTATAACGAGCAGAATTCCGGTTCGACTTTCATTCAGTGG
>JAFVBX010000035.1 GCA_017479675.1 Prevotella sp. | reverse complement strand
GTCATCTTTACCGACAACGTAGATGAGGTGGAGACCAAGGGCAAGCTGCTGGAACACCACGAGGCATTCCCAGAACGTTGCAACATTGAGTTTGCCAACATCAAGGACGATGGCACGATACGCGTCCGAGTATGGGAGCGCGGCAGCGGCATCACAATGGCATGCGGCACTGGTGCCTGCGCCACCGCCGTAGCAGCCTTCCATACTGGAAGGGCAGGAAGGAAGTCACACATAGTGATGGACGGCGGCACCCTAAGCATTGAGTGGAGCGAAAAATACAACCACGTCCTCATGACTGGTCCCGTCACCATCGTCTTTGATGGAGAGATAATAATAATATAGTGACTATAGTATCTATAGTAACTATAGTTCCTATAAAAAAGAAAAAAAATATGGCTTTAGTAAACATACATTACCACAACATGCAAAACATCTATCTGTTTGGAGACATAGCATAGAAGGTCAACGCCTTCAAGATAACCCACCCCAAGGCAGAGGTGATATCGCTCGGCATCGGCGACGTGACGCGTCCATTGTGTCCTGCCGTCATCGAGGCGATGCACCGTGCCACTGACGAGATGGCACACAAGGAAACATTTCGAGGATACGGTCCCGAACAGGGCTACGAGTTCCTGCGCGAGGCGATACTGAAGAACGACTTCCTGCCGCGCGGCATCCACCTCGACGTTGACGAGGTATTCATCAACGACGGTGCCAAGAGCGACACGGGCAACTTCCAGGAGATACTCCACTGGGACAACTTCATTGGTGTCACAGACCCTATATACCCCGTCTATATCGACTCCAACGTCATGATAGGCCGCTGCGGCACCTTCGAGGACGGACGATGGACCAACGTGAGGTATATGCCCTGCACCGCCGAAAACGGTTTCGTGCCCCAGATACCCACCGACCAGCATGTCGATATCATCTACCTCTGCTATCCCAACAACCCCACCGGCACCGTCATCACCAAGCAGGAGTTGCGCAAGTGGGTAAACTATGCACTGAAGAACGATGCCCTCATACTCTACGATGCCGCCTATCAGGCATACATACAGGACCCCGACATTCCCCACAGCATCTACGAGATACGCGGTGCACGCAAATGCGCCATCGAGTTCCGCTCCTATTCCAAGACGGCAGGCTTCACAGGCATCAGGTGCGGCTACACCATAGTGCCCAAGGACGTCACCCTGGCAACCTTCGAGGGCGAACGCCTCCCAGTCCACCAGTTGTGGCACCGTCGCCAGTGCACCAAGTTCAACGGCACGAGCTACGTCAGCCAGCGTGCCGCCGAGGCTATCTACACCCCTGAGGGCAAGGCACAGGTGAAGGAGACCATCGACTACTACATGCAGAATGCCCACCTGCTGCTCACCACCCTGCGCAACCTCGGCTACGAGTGCTACGGCGGCGAGAACGCCCCCTACGTGTGGATGAAGACGCCTGTCGGCATGGACTCATGGCAGTTCTTCGAGGCGCTGCTCTATGGTGCCAACGTGGTGTGCACCCCTGGCGTAGGCTTCGGTCCCAGCGGCGAGGGCTACGTACGCTTCACCGCCTTCGGCACACGTGCCAACACAGAAGAGGCACTCCGCCGCATCAGCGAATGGACGAAAAAATAACTATTACTATAGGAACTATAGATACTATAGGTACTATAGGAACTATAAAAAAATATCAACCCCTATAAAAAACAAAATGAAATGGAGACTTTAAGATTTCAGGTCGTAGGCGAGGCTTTCAAGAAGAAGCCCCTCGACGTAGCAGCACCGGCAGAACGCCCTGCCACCTATTTCGGCAAGAAGGTGTTCAACCGTGAGAAGATGTACAAGTACCTGCCAAAGGACGTGTACGACAAGATGATTGACGTGATGGACAACGGCACACGCCTTGACCGCGCCGTAGCCGACGCCGTAGCGGCAGGCATGAAGCAGTGGGCTATAGAGAACGGTGTCACCCACTACACCCACTGGTTCCAGCCCCTCACCGAGGGCACTGCCGAGAAGCACGACTCCTTCGTGGAGCACGACGGCAAGGGCGGCATGGTAGAGGAGTTCTCTGGCAAGCTGCTCGTACAGCAGGAGCCTGACGCTTCCAGCTTCCCCTCTGGCGGCATACGCTCCACCTTCGAGGCACGCGGCTACTCCGCATGGGACCCCACAAGCCCCGTCTTCATCATCGACGACACGCTGTGCATCCCTACCGTATTCATATCATACAGTGGTGAGGCACTCGACTACAAGGCACCGCTCCTGCGCGCCCTTCATGCAGTCAACGTGGCAGCCACCGACGTATGCCACTACTTCGACCCAGAGGTGAAGAAAGTCATCTCAAACCTCGGATGGGAGCAGGAGTACTTCCTCGTTGACGAGGGACTCTATGCAGCACGTCCCGACCTGCTCCTCACAGGTCGCACCCTCATGGGCCACGACTCTGCCAAGAACCAGCAGATGGACGACCACTACTTCGGCTCCATACCTGAGCGCGTAGCAGCCTTCATGAAGGAGTTGGAGATTGTGGCTCTCGAGCTCGGCATCCCTTGCAAGACGCGCCACAACGAGGTGGCACCTAACCAGTTTGAGTTGGCTCCGATATACGAGGAGACCAACCTCGCCGTTGACCACAACATGCTCCTCATGTCAGTCATGAAGCGTGTAGCACGCAAGCACGGCTTCCGCGTGCTGCTCCACGAGAAACCTTTCGACGGCATCACCGGCTCCGGCAAGCACAACAACTGGTCGCTCAACACCGACACCGGCGTGCTGCTCCATGCCCCAGGCAAGACCGCCGAGCAGAACCTGCGCTTCGCCGTCTTCATCGTCGAGACACTGATGGGCGTATATAAACACAACGGACTGCTCAAGGCTTCCATCATGAGCGCCACCAACGCCCACCGCTTAGGCGCCAACGAGGCACCGCCAGCCATCATCTCAAGCTTCCTCGGCAAGCAGCTCAGCGAACTCCTCGACCACATCGAGAAGCTCGACAAGGACGACATCCTCTCCATGGCAGGCAAGCAGGAGATGAAGATGGACATCCCCGAGATACCTGAGCTCATGATCGACAATACCGACCGCAACCGCACCTCGCCGTTCGCCTTCACGGGCAACCGCTTCGAGTTCCGCGCCGTAGGCAGCGAGGCTAACTGCGCCAGCGCCATGATAGCCCTCAACAGCGCCGTTGCCGAGGCACTCGTCAGCTTCAAGCAGCGTGTCGATGCACGCATCGCCGAGACCGCCGAGCAGTACGAGGGCACTGGCCACACCGCCAAGTACCATGCCATCATCGACACCCTGCGCGAGGACATCAAGACCTGTAAGCCAATACGCTTCGACGGCAACGGCTACAGCGACGAGTGGGTAGCAGAGGCAGAGAAGCGCGGACTGGACGTCGAGAAGTCATGCCCGAAGATTTTCGAGCGCTACCTCGACGCAGAGAGCATACAGATGTTCGAGAGCCTCGGCGTGATGACACGCAAGGAGCTTGAGGCACGCAACGAAGTGAAGTGGGAGACCTACACCAAGAAGCTGCAGATAGAGGCACGCGTGCTGGGCGACATCTCCATGAACCACATCATACCTGTCGCAACACGCTATCAGACCGCACTGCTCCAGAACGTCGGCGACATGACCACCGTCTTCTCCAAGGAGAAGGCAACGCAGCTCGCCTCACGCAACATCAAGCTCATCGAGGAGATTGCCGAGCGCATCTCTGCCATAGAGCGCGGCGTGGAGGAGCTCGTCGATGCACGCAAGGTGGCAAACAAGATAGCCGACGAACACGAGAAGGCAATAGCCTACCACGACACCGTGGAGCCTAAGTTCGACGAGATACGCTATCAGATAGACAAGCTTGAGCTCATCGTCGATGACTCCCTCTGGCCACTGCCTAAATACCGCGAACTGCTCTTTATCAGATAACACATTTTTTCAAAAAACCCCTTCAATCAACTATCTTCTTTTGGTTGTTGAAGTTTACGTGTGGAGGCGCGATGCTGCGATAGCATCACGTCTCCTGTTATTTTCTCCCCCTCGCCCACGAAAAAATGTCGTCGTGACACCCCCGTAATTACGTTTTTTTTTATAAATTTGCACCCAGAAACCATCAAGGCAAAGCAATGAAGCCCCTCATCACCATCCTCATGGCACTCCTCGTGCCCCTGCAGCTCGCCTCCCAGACGTCGCGCCTGCGCCATCGTCTGGCGAAGGCAGACAGCCTGCTCTCCGTGCGCTACTACAGGCAGGGCTACGACACCAACTACATCTTCCGTCCCCCAGGCAAGGCGATGCTCCGCCTCGTATATAACCTCTCGGGCGCCGTGCTCGAGGCAGAGTCGCACTATTCCGTAGAGCCCTACCGCTCCTACGCCGAGGCTGACTACAAGGGAACCCTCAGCGCCGCCCTCACCTACAAAGGCGTCACGCTGAGCATGGCGCTCAACCCCGGGGCACTGATAGGCAAATACAAGGACTATGAGTTCAACCTCAACTCCTACGGCAACAAGTTCGGATTCGACATCATCTACCAGTATGCACGCAACTTCAAAGGCTGGCTGAAGCGCAGCGACGAGCCGCGTATCGACATCCCCACCGACCTGCTGAGCCTCAAGACGCTCAACCTCAACGGCTACTACGTCTTCTCCCATCGGCGTTTCTCCTTCCCTGCCGCCTTCTCCCAGACCTTCATGCAGCGCCGCTCGGCAGGCAGCTGGATGCTCGCCGCCTCCTACCAGGGGCAGTATCTCAAGATACGTCCCGACGACCAGTTGGGCAACAAGTCCGTCAGTCTGCAGGTGGCAAACCTCGGCATCGGCGGCGGCTACGGCCACAACTTCGTGCTGCCCCACAAGTGGCTCCTTCACCTCAGCTTCATGCCCACGCTCATAGTGGCGAGCAGCACCCACATGACTCTCGACGACGCCAAGGAAGAGCTCCACTACCGTTTCCCCGAGGTTATCGTCACCGGGCGCACTGCCCTGGTGCACTACTGGCAGCGCACCTTCATCGGCGCCACCGGAGTGGTGACCTTCACCAACATAGGGTCGCCCCGCCATCTCGAAGTGAGAAACGTCAAGTGGCGCTTCCGCACCTTCTGGGGCATAAGGCTGTAATCTCCTTTCTTCATCATGAAATCAAGTCAAAGAACGCACCGTTTGGATTAAGTTAATGTTAATGCTGAAATTCCTGTTATCATGTGCAAAGCTACTGCTTTATGTTTAAACGTGCAAGGATATGTCAATTTTTAACACTTCTGCACCGCTCCAAAATTGAAGCGTTGCCAGAGGGTACATCTAACACTGCCAGAGGGTACATCTAACGCTGCCAGAGGGTACATCTAACACTGCCGGAACACTGGCGAAAAACACCATTGGAGATTAAAAGATTAAGAGATTAAAACATTAAAAGATTGTGCGTACTAACAAGCTCGTTATTAGTAAGTTAGTAAAGATACACCGAGAACACCCCCTAATATTTTAATTTTTTCATATTTTCATCTTTAAATATCGAGAATTGCACAAAATCGCTAAAGTGTGCTGTCAATTTTTAACATTTCGGCGGTTAACAAGGTTAACAAGGTTAACTCAGCCATTGCGTGCGCATATATATATATTATATAAATAACTACCCCTTTAATGAAATTATATAATTTCATGGTTCCCCCTCCTTCTTTTACCGCACCCATTTCTTTTCTCACTCTTACAGCCTCTACAACTTTTTGTATGTTAACTTTGTTGACTTTGTTAACTTTGAGACATTTTTATTTTGCCATTTGAGCATTTTTTTGTACCTTTGCAGTACCGTATGGAAATGTTCGAATATACCTCCCCGACAACGATTTTGTTTTTCATGCTCTATGGCGGAGCAGCGATATTGTCTGCACTACTGTGCTTCTACCTGTTGCTGCGCAGGGGCAACGCCATCGCTGCCGACATCACACCGCCGATACGCCTGCGCCGCTGGGCTGCATCGTTCTTTGCCCTCGGAGCTTTAGGACACGTGTGGTGGTATCTTTTCTACGCTTACTCATACGATGCCCAGCCCACGCATGACGTAGTTCCTGATACGGGAATGAAGGGTGTGGTTCACTATGCAGGCTACGTGGTGGTGGTAGTGCTCGACTGCGTGACGATGCTCATCACCATCGCCGGTACACTGCTCGCCATGCTGCAGGACCGCAGACGACCGGTATATCCCGTTGCCATCGCCACGATACCCATCATGGTGCTTGGAGGGCTTCAGATAGCCTTCCCTGAAAAGGAATACCTCATTCCTGCCCTCATCTATACGCTGGCGCTCTACGTGACATTCACCGTCTATATGTTCGTTGCCGTCAGGCAGTATGGGCGATGGCTGCTCGACAACTATGCCGACCTTGAGCACAAGGAGGTGTGGTGGACCTCTTCGTTGCTGCTGCTGTTCCTGCTGCTTGTGACAATCTACGGGTTTGCTTCCGACAGTCCCTCGTTGCTTCTCATGCGAGTCCTCGACTTCCTGCTTTTCGCCCTCCTGTTGTGGCGTGTGGAGACGCTGCCTCTGTTAGAAGCAGGGACGGAAACGGAAACCGTAGCGGAGACCGTGACGGAGGAGGAAACACAGCAACAGCCGTCTGCCATTGCCGCATACATCAACCTTGACAAGATAGAGCAACAGCTGAAAACCCACTGCATAGACACCCACCTCTACCTGCAGCACGACCTCACCCTCAACCAGCTTGCCCACGCCATCGGCACCAACCGCTCATATCTCAGCCTGTACTTCTCACGTCAGGGCATCACCTACAACACCTACATCAACAACCTGCGCATCAACCACTTTATCAATCTCTGCCAAGAAACAGCCCAGGCGGGCAGACCTGTTGCAGCACAGCAACTTGCAAGCGACAGCGGCTATCGCAGCTACAGCACCTTCAGCCTCGCCTTCAAGCAGCGCATGGGGCAGACCGTCACGGCATGGCTGCGCGACATATAGCACGAGGGGGGGGCGACTTTCAATACAAACAAAAAATCTTTCAAAATATACAAAAACCATTCTTTGCAGACGTTACGCAGGCGAAAGAATTGCTATTTTTTTGTAATTTTGTAAGGCAAGTATTTATTTGCGCCACACAAGATGGCTGTTTTGTTCCTGAAATCGAAAATATCATATAAAAAACAAAGTCAAGAAAAAATGAGAAAAAAGTCAATCAAATGTGCTTTGATGCTC
>JAFVBX010000034.1 GCA_017479675.1 Prevotella sp. | reverse complement strand
GAGGCTTACCGCATCATCAAAGAGTATATAGAGGGCGAGAAGAAGATCTCCGTCAAGCCTACCGACCACATCGAGACCGACCTTGCCTTCGACTCCCTCGACCGCGTAAGCCTGCAAGGCTTCATAGAGCAGACCTTCGGCATGACTATCAATGCCGACACCATAGCTGACTTCAAGGACATACAGTCTCTTGCCGAGAAGGTTGAGCAGGGACAGACACGCCGTGAAGTGGAGAAGATTGACTGGCACACTATACTAACTAACGAAAACGAGAACGACACTTCTGTCAACTCTCTCCCCCTCCCCACCGCCAGCTTCACCCATGTGACTTATGAGAACATCTTCAAGGCGTTCTTTAAGACCTATAACCGCATGACAGTAAAGGGAGTAGAGAACATACCTACCAGCGGTCCGTTCATCCTCGCTCCTAACCACCAGAGCTATCTCGATGCACCTATCGCAATGGCTGGCGTGCCAACGTCGCAAATTAACGACATCTATTTCTACGCCACCGAGGAACACGTGCAGGGCAAGGTGCTGCGCTACCTGGCAAGCCGCCACAACATCATCCTCATGGAGAACCGCAACCTCAAGAACTCTATACTGAAGCTTGCCAAGGTTCTGCGCCAAGGCAAGAGCATCATGATATTCCCAGAAGGCACACGTACCTACACTGGTGAACTCAACAACTTCAAAAAGACCTTCGCCATCCTGTCAAAGGAACTCAACGTGCCTATCGTACCCGTTCGTCTCACCGGAGCCTACCGCATGCTCAAGCGTGGCACACGCTTCATACAGCCTTGCCACATACAGGTGGAATACCTACCCTGCGTCATGCCTAACGACTCCCTCACCTATGACGAAATAACAGAAATCGTAAAGTCACGCATCAAAGGAGATTAAGCAATGAGCCTGCCTCCCAAAGAAGAACTCGGCAACACATGGACGCACCTCATAGGTGCCGTCTTCGCACTGTCCAGCATCTGGATGGTGTGGCCTGCCGTGCATCAAGGGTGGCAGATGACATTCGGCGTCATCTTCTTCATCGTGGGCATGTTTCTCATGTTCCTCAGCAGCACCATCTACCACTGGCTGCATCCGGGCATGGCAAAGAACGTGCTACGCAAGCTCGACCATATCAGCATCTACGTCATGATAGCCTGCTCCTACACCCCCGTATGCGTGGGAGTAGTAGGCGGATGGATAGGTTGGACAGTCTTTGGAGTGCAGTGGGCAGCCGTCATCGGCGGCACGTTCTACAAAATCTTCGCCCTCGGCAAATACCCCAAGCTCTCCCTCGCCCTCTATCTCATCATGGGCTGGAGCGTGCTGCTTGTCATCGAGCCAGTCTTTGTGCGACTGTCATGGCTCGCCATCGCCTTCCTCATTGCCGAAGGCATTTTCTACACCAGCGGCACATATTTCTTTGCCCACGACAGACAGAAGCATTTCCATGCCATCTGGCATGTCTTCGTGCTTCTCGGCGCCATCTCCCATTGGAGTGTGGTGCTCTGCCTCATCAACAGGCTTTAGTAGTTAACGTTAACGTTTCTTATCTGCCACGAGTCTCACGTTTGTCATTTTTATGTCCGTCGTGGCTTTGTCTATCTGTTGTGCCGCCTTGGTATATACTATGGTGGCGTTCTCTATCTCTATGTCGTGTACGCACTGCATGCCCTGCAGTCCGCCAGCCTTGATGCCTGTCCTGCATCCTCGGCATATCACGTTGCTTATGTGTATGTCCTGAAAGTCAGGCACACGCTTCATCTGCTTCTCCGTCAACACCTTCGAACGCTTCGGCGTGCCGTCAGCATCGTGGTCGCTGTAGTCACACTGGAACACTATCGCCGACTTCGCTATGTCGCTCATCAGTATGTCCGAGATAAACAGGCGCTCCGTCTTGCCTCCCCTGCCCAGTCCGCTCTTGAAGCGCAAGCCAGTGTCCGTACCTGAGAAGCGGTTGTGCCTCACCACCATCCTGCGTATGCCGCTGGTGGTGTTGCTGCCCAGCACGAAGCCTCCGTGCGCATGATACACCGTGTTGTCCTGCACCACTATGTCCTCGCATCCGCTGGCAGGCGTATCCTTCTTCGCCACGCTGCTTTTCATGCAGATGCCATCGTCGCCCACATCCACCGTGTTGTTCACTATCAGCCCCACGTTCACGTCAGAGAAGTCTATGCCGTCACCGTTCTGCGCATTCCAAGGACAGCGCACCGTTATGCCGTCTATTATCACGTTGCGGCTGTTGCACGGATGCACATGGAAACGTGGCGCATTCTGCACCGTCACACCCTTTATCAGTATGTTGGTGCAGCCATACAGCCTCATGAGATCGTTGCGGGTGTTCTCATAGCTCTTGGGGCTATCCACTATGTCGGGGTATTTGTTCTTCAACTGCCAAGGGTACCACAGCGTGCCGTCGTCAGTCACCGTGCCGCCCATGAAGAGGTACTGCTTCCACTCCACGTCGCTCTGCTTGTTTCGCTTCACGGGGCGCCACTGGCTGCCGTTGCCGTCAATGGTTCCCTCTCCTGTTATGGCTATGTTCGTGCGCTTCACCGCATAGATGCAGGGCAGCACACGCTCCTCCCTGTCGCTATGTCCCAAATACTGGCGCTTGTCTGGCGTGAAGTATATCATGGCACCTCGCTCCACGTGCAACTCTATGTTGTCTTTCAAATCTATCGGTCCTGTCAGCCACACACCTTGTGGCACCGTCACCTTGCCGCCGCCCAGCTCCGCCAGGCGGTCTATCGCCTTGTGGAAAGCTTCCGTGTTTAGCGTCACGCCGTCACCCGTACCGCCGAAGTCAGCCACGCTAACCTCGTTTGCAGGTATCGCAGGCAGCGTCACCCTCGCCACCTCCACAGGCAGCGCCTCGTAATACTTGTCATACTCCCCTGCCCATGCGCCTATGCACGCCAGCGACAGGAGCAGGGCGAAAGCCTTCGTTCTCTTCATCTTGTTCATTGCATTCCTTTGTCTTTGCTTGTCGGCAAAGTTACTATTTTTTTTTGTTTTCGCAAAATAATTGGGGGGAAAAGTGCTTCGTTTCCATGCGTGGATGCTTGGTTTCAAAATGCTGTCGCTTGGCTTCTGCGATAAATTAACTAGTTAATTTGACGAATTTACTAGTTAATTTTGAAAATTTACTAGTTAATTTTTGATAGTTGCTATGCTTTGCAAATCGGATGCTTGGTCTTCACACGCGGAAGAGTACATTCCGCATATCCTCGGAAAGATGTGAAAATAAATGAATTTATTTTGTGCTTTGCTCTCTTTTTCGTACTTTTGCACCCGAAAGTGAAGTACGACGTTATCATAATAGGCAGCGGACTGGGCGGCTTGGCGTGCGGAGTGACGCTGAGCCGACAGGGCAAGAGGGTGCTGGTGCTCGAAAGGCAGTGGCAGCCGGGCGGCTGTATGCAGAGCTACAAGCGTCAGGGATGCATGCTCGACACGGGGCTGCACTACGTGGGCGGACTGGACGAGGGACAGCCACTGCACGATGCCTTCAAGGAGTTAGGGCTGCTCGACCTGCCTTGGCAGAGGCTCAACCCCGAGGGCTTCGACGAGATAACCATCGAGGGCAAGACATACCGCTTCAAGCAAGGCTACGGAAACTTCGTGGAGGAACTGGCGAAGGACTTCCCCGAGGAGCGCGAGGGGTTGGAGAAATATGTAGAGATGCTACAGACAACGGACGAGCTGTGGCTGCAACAGACCAACGCCTACGACTATCTGCGCTCCATAATACACAGTCCATTACTCATCAGCATCATAAGCGGAGCAAGCCTGAAGATGGAGCTGCGCAAGAAGACGCTGCCCCTCTTCACCTTCGCCCACGGCAACGCAAGCTTCATAGAGAGCAGCTGGCGACTGAGGGGTGACGGCAATATGCTGGTGAAGCGACTGACGGAGCAGATAGAGCAGCAGGGCGGCGAGATAATATGCCATGCCGACGTGACGGAACTGAGGGAGCAGGACGGCAGGATAACGCAAGCCATCTGCCGCGACGGACGCACATTCGAGGCGGACACGTTCATATCGGACACCCACCCCACCGTGACCGTAAACATGATAAAGGAGAGCCGCCTGGTGAAGAAGATTTACCGCATGCGCATGACGACGATGAAGAACACGTGCGGTATGTTCACCTTGCAGCTGAAGCTGAAGCCCGACACGCTCAAGTACTTCAACCACAACAAGTTCGTCTATGCCACCAGCGACGTGTGGGCTGGCATGGCAGTGGAGCCGGAGCACCCCGAAGTGAAGGGAGTGCTGATAAGCTGTCCTGTTAACGAGAACGTTAACGTTAACGCTAACAGCTACGCTAAAGTTATAGACATACTCACTCCGATGAAGTGGGAATACGTGGAGCAGTGGGCAGACAAGACACCGGGCAAGCGCGGCGAGGACTATGTGGCGATGAAACAGGACATAAGCCGCCAGTGCATGGCTCTCGCCGAACAGGTGTTGCCTGGACTCTCGGAGATGGTAGAACGCAGCTACACCTCCACTCCCCTCACCTACTACACCTACAACAACTCGCCGCAGGGCAGCGCATACGGACTGCGCAAGGACTACAGCAACCCGCTGGGCACCATATTGTCGCCAAAGACACCCATACCCAACCTGTTCCTCACGGGGCAGAGCCTCATACTCCACGGACTGCACGGCGTGGTGATGACGGCACGATACACCTGCGAGGCGGTACTTGGGAATTAAAAGATAAAAAGATTAAAAGATTATAGGTAACAGATTTAAGATGAAAAGATTATTTTTAGCATTTGGCTTAACACTTATTACTTTCTGCGCAATGGCGCAGAGCCAGGACTTCAAGAAGGCTGTGGCAAAATACAAGAACGTGGCATCACTTACCGCTACCGCCACACGCACCGTACACAAGGCTGCCGTAGCAAAGGACAAAGTCGTGGCAGGCACACTGTCAGTAAAGAAAGACGGCAAGGTGGCGATAGTCAACGGCAAGGACGCACTGATAATGAACGGCAACGCCTTCACCATGAAGAAAGGAGCGCTGAAGGCAAAGACCAATGCCGCTACCGACAGTCGCTACAAGACCTTCCACGACGTGCTCGAAGCCATCTTCAACGGCGGACAGACAGACCTCACGAAGAACAGCGACGTGAAGATAGCAAAGAACGGCACTAACGTGGTGCTCACCATAACGCCGACATCGACAAAGAAGCTGATGTTCTCATCGTTCATCATCACCATCGACGGCAAGGCACAGGAGATGCGCTCCATACGCCTCAACCAGAAAGGCGGCTCATACATCGAGTACACCTTCTCTGGCTATAAGCTCGGCGCACCCGTTGACGACAAGCTGTTTAAATAATGGAAGACATTTGCAAGATAAGGGTTAAGTTCTCGGAGATAGATGCCATGCTGTGCGTATGGCACGGCAACTACGTGAAGTATTTCGAAGACGGCAGGGAATCCTTCAACCGCCACTACCCCGGCATAGACTACCAGACCATGCTGGAGCACGGCACCCCCGCACCCATCTACGACATAAAGGTGAAATGCCTTGCCCCCTTAGGGCTCAACGACATCGCCGTCATCCATACCCGCTACGTGCACAAACGCGGCGCACGCCTCGACTTCGAGTATGAGATATACAGAGAGAGCGATGCCGCCCTCTGTTGCAAGGGCAGCACCACCCAGTTGTTCATCGACAAAGACGGCAACCAACTCCTTGACATGCCCGACTTCTACGAGGCATGGCTCAAGAAGTACCAGCCGCAAACAGCAATGATATAAGTAGAGCGAAAAAGCTGAAAAAGTTCTTGTTACGAACTTTTTCAGCTTTTTTCTTTGCCGTTTCAAAATAATTCCGTAACTTTGCGGTGCATATTGGTGTAATGTGCTCGTATGAGTGCTGTCAGCCAAGAGCAAAGTGGGGATGTGCCCCACTCTACATACGGAAAATAGAAAAGAAGCGCATGCTTTTTCTTGTTCTTAGGAATCTGGAAAATTTCAATGTACACAAGAAAAAAGTTATGACAGCTTCCACGCCATGGCGTGGAATGGTTGTATCATAATCTTTGTACACGGTATTCCAGAACCTCTAAGAGAAGATCAATGGTAGCAATTCGTTCTACGCTCTTTTTGTATTCTGGTGCCAGGTCACCCCTTCATCACCTTTTTACTTTCAGAGCATTTCGTTGTAATTTGACATGCTAATAGTGGATAAGTAAAAAAATACTCGCTAACGGGGTATAATCCCAAATTCCATTATGTCACTCTCCCTGCACGTGAGCGTAGGGAGAGCCTGAGCAACTTCCAGCCTGTTCCCTAACGGACAGACTACTATATATAAAGCAGATTTTCTGCATGATTATCTAAAAGATTTTCACCCGATTTCTTAGCCTGCAAAGGCTAATTCCAACATAAATCGTCCAATTCATTTTGGAGAAGATTTCATAGAGGATT
>JAFVBX010000033.1 GCA_017479675.1 Prevotella sp. | reverse complement strand
TCCAGACGGACATCAATTTGCGTCTGTCCGTCCTCTGTTTGGTATATTACTATTTTGTTTTCTTCCATATTTAAGTTTTAGTTTCTGTGTGCAAATATACAAATAAAATTCGGAACAGAAAGGTTAGAGGTGACATTTTTACAGTATCTCCCTTGCTATCCATGCGCAGGCTTCGGCATCGGCGAGGGCATGGTGGTGGCGGTCTAAGCAGTAGCCGCAGGCGGAGGCGACGGTGTGGAGCTGATGGTTGGGGAGATGGCGGAACTTGCGGCGGGCAACGCACAGCGTGTCGTAGAAATCATAGTCGGGGTAGTCCATCTGATAGACACGGAACACTGCCTTCAGGCATCCTTCGTCGAAGGGCTTGTTGTGCGCCACGAGGGGCAGACCTTCTATCAGGGGGACTATCTGTTGCCACACCTCTGGGAACAGGGGAGCATCGGCTGTATCGTCACAGCATAGACCGTGCACCTGGCTGCACCAGTAGTTGTAGTAGTCGGGTTCGGGGTGTATGAGGGAGTAGAACTTATCGGTTATCTCGCCATTCCTGACGACGACAACGCCAACGGAACATACGCTGCTGCGCTGGTTGTTGGCGGTCTCAAAGTCTATTGCTGCAAAATCACGCATAGTCTGTTATACTTTACTATGTTTTTCGTACAAAGGTATGCTAAGGGTACGCCAAATCGTGGCAGAGGTGTTAGAATTATTTAGCGTGCCATAGGCGTTTTTTCAGGCGGTTGTAGCCTTCGACGCCAAGGATGGTGATGCCGCCGTACTGACAGGTCTTTGCCATGCCGAAGAGTACCGTCCACAGCACGCCCTTGGCTGCTGCGCTGAGGGGCAGGAGCATCTGGGCAAAGGAGAGGATGTAGAAGGGTATGCAGCATAGCAGGACGATGACGCCCGTCTTGAAGGAGAGTGACTGCAGCCACTGTTTTATCTTTTTCATGGCAGCTGGGGGTATTTCCTGAGCCAGCCGTCGAGGCGCAGGCGCATGACGCCGAAGAATGCTTCGCCGAAGATGCCGCCGGACATCTTGCTGACACCCTCGACACGGTTGACGAAGATGACGGGGACCTCCTTTATCTTGAAGCCTATCTTGAAGGCGGTGTATTTCATCTCTATCTGGAAGGCGTAGCCCTTGAAGCGTACCTTGTCGAGCTCGATGGTCTCGAGGACGCGGCGCTTATAGCACTTGAAGCCGGCGGTGGTGTCGTGGATGTTGAAGCCGGTGACGAACTTGACGTACTTGGAGGCGAAATAGGACATCAGCACCCTGCCGATAGGCCAGTTGACGACGTTGACGCCGCTGACGTAGCGTGAGCCGATGGCGAGGTCGTAGCCTTCGTCGGCGCAGGCGCTGTAGAGGCGCGGCAGGTCCTTGGGGTCGTGGGAGAAGTCGGCGTCCATCTCGAAGATGTACTGGTAGTCGCGCTCCAATGCCCACTTGAAGCCCATGATGTAGGCGGTGCCGAGGCCGAGCTTGCCGGAGCGTTCGAGGAGGTAGAGGCGACTCCCTAAGTCACCCTGCATCTTCTTCACTATATCTGCCGTGCCGTCGGGGCTGCCGTCGTCGATGACGAGGATGTCGAACGCCTTGGGGAGGGCGAAGATGGCGCGGATGATTTTCTCGATGTTCTCTTTCTCGTTGTAGGTGGGTATGATTACTATGCTGTCGCTCATTTCTAATTAACGAATTAACAAATTAACGAATTGACAAATTAACAAATTAACGAATTGACGAATTGCGAGCGCAAAATTAAGCAAATTCCGTTATCTGAACAAGAAAAAACGTGTTTTTTATGGTTAAATGAAATTAATTTATTAATTTTGCACGAAAATTCCGAGAAATTATGACAGCAAAAGAAATACGCGAATCGTTTAAGAGGTTCTTCGAGAGCAAGGAGCACCTCATAGTGCCTTCGGCACCGATGGTGGTGAAGGATGACCCTACGCTGATGTTTACCAACGCAGGAATGAACCAGTTTAAGGACATCATACTGGGCAACGCTACGCCGAAGTGCCGCCGACAGGCGGACACGCAGAAGTGTCTGCGCGTTTCGGGCAAGCACAACGACCTGGAGGAGGTGGGACACGACACGTACCACCACACGATGTTCGAGATGCTGGGCAACTGGTCGTTTGGCGACTACTTCAAGAAGGAGGCTATATCGTGGGCGTGGGAGTACATAGTGGATGTGCTGAAGATAGACCCGAAGGACCTCTATGCCACCGTGTTCGAGGGGGCTCCGGAGGAGGGGCTGGCGCGCGACGACGAGGCGGCAGCGATATGGGAGCAGTTCCTGCCGAAGGACCACATCATCAACGGCAACAAGCACGACAACTTCTGGGAGATGGGCGACACGGGACCGTGCGGACCGTGCTCGGAGCTGCATGTGGACTCTCGCCCTGAGGAGGAGAAAAAGAAGGTGCCCGGCAAGGACTTGGTGAACAAGGACCACCCGCAGGTGATAGAGATATGGAACCTGGTGTTCATGCAGTATAACCGCAAGGCGGACGGCTCACTGGAGGGCTTGCCGGCGAAGGTGATAGACACGGGCATGGGCTTCGAGCGACTGGTGCGCACGCTGCAGGGCAAGACATCGAACTACGACACGGACGTGTTCCAGCCGCTCATCAAGGCGATGGCGGACATGGCGGGATGCCAGTATGGCGAGGACGAGAAGAAGGACATAGCGCTCCGCGTTATCGTTGACCACCTGAGGGCGATAGCCTTCGCCATTGCTGACGGACAGCTGCCGAGCAACGCCAAGGCGGGCTACGTGATACGCCGCATACTGCGCCGTGCCGTGAGATATGGCTACACATTCCTCGGACAGAAGGAGGCATTCATATATAAACTGGTGCCGACACTGGTGGCTGAGATGGGCGATGCCTTCCCCGAGCTGCCTGCTCAGCAGAAGCTCATCATGAAGGTGATGCAGGAGGAGGAGAGCTCGTTCCTGCGCACGCTGGAGAAGGGTATCGTGATGCTTCAGGAAGTTATAGACGAAGCGAAAACGAAGGGAACGGGAACAATAGCCGGCGACAAGGCGTTCACGCTGTTTGACACGTTCGGATTCCCTCTCGACCTGACGGAGCTGATATGCCGCGAACAGGGCATGACGCTGGACGAGGAGGGCTTCAACAAGTGTATGGAGGAGCAGAAGAACCGTGCACGCAATGCTGCAGAGGTGAAGTTGGGAGATTGGGTGAACGTTAACGGGACTCGAAGAGATGAGCCGCAGGCGAATAGCGATAACGGGAACGACAATATCTCTGACTTCGTAGGCTACGACTACACGGAGTACCCTTGCCACATCGTGAAGTATCGCGAGGTGAAGCAGAAGAAGGGCACGGCATACGAGATGATACTGGACCAGACACCGTTCTACGGCGAGATGGGCGGCGAGGTTGGCGACAGCGGCGTGCTCGTTTCGGAGAACGAAGAGATAAAGGTGCTGGACACGAAGAAGGAGAACGGTGTGTCGATACACATCGTGGACAGGATACCTGAGAACGTGGAGGCAGAGTTCATGGCGTGCGTGGATACCGACCGCCGCCGTGCCATAGAGTCGAACCACACGTGTACGCACCTGCTGGACCAGGCACTGAGAGAGGTGCTGGGCGACCACGTGGAGCAGAAGGGCTCATTAGTGACTGCCGAAGGTCTGCGCTTTGACTTCTCGCACTTCGAGAAGGTGACGGCGGAGCAGCTGCGCGAGGTGGAGCACATAGTGAACGAACGCATCAGGGAGAACATACCGCTGCAGGAGTTCCGCGACACGCCGATAGAGGAGGCGAAGCAACTGGGCGCCATAGCACTGTTCGGCGAGAAATACGGCGAGAAGGTGAGAGTGGTGAAGTTTGGCAACTCGGTAGAGTTCTGCGGCGGATGCCACGCCAAGGCGACAGGTCAGATAGGTATGGTACGCATAGTATCGGAGAGCTCGGTGGCTGCCGGCGTGCGCCGTATAGAGGCTATCACTGGCGCCAAGGTGGACGAGATGCTGGACAAGATGCAGGACTTGATAAACGACATCAAGGGGCTGTTTAACAACGCTCCGAACCTGATGCAGACCATCGAGAAGGCTATCAGCGACAACAAGGAGCTGCAGGCACAGGTGGACGAGTTCAAGGCGCAGAAGGCAGGGCAGTATAAGGAGGAGCTGATAAAGAATGCCAAAGACGTGGAGGGCGTGAAGGTGATGGCAGGCGTATTGCCTATCGATGCCCAGAACGCCAAGGATATGGCTTTCCAGCTGCGTGCACAGTTCACGGAGAAGCTGGTGGTGGCTATAGGTTGTTCACAGAGCGGCAAACCGAACATCACCGTGGCTCTATCAGACGACCTCGTGAAGGAGGGCAAGAACGCAGGACAGATAGTCCGCGAGGCTGGCAAGCTGATCCAAGGCGGAGGCGGCGGACAGCCTCACTTCGCTACGGCTGGCGGCAAGAACGCCGAGGGGCTGTAGGCTGCCGTGGAGAAGGTTGTTGAACTTTCTACTCGTGAGTAGAAAGTTTAACCGTTTACCGTTTACGGTTTACAGTTTCAACAGAATCGCTAAATAATAAAGGCGCTCAAAAAACTTGAGCGCCTTTTCTTTATACTTTAAACGGTAAACAGTAAACAGTAAACCGTAAACCTTAAAGATTTCCCCTCTCTTTGTCGAGGTAGTATTTGTATGTGCCTACGGTGAGCTCGTCACAGGCTGCCTCGTCGCACACCACGATGGCGTGGGGGTGCATCTGGAGCATGGACGATGTCCACTTGTGGGAGATATAGCCGTCGATGCAGTGCTTGAGGGCACGTGCCTTGTTGTGACCGCTGCATACGAGGAGCACCTCCTTGGCTGCCATGACGGTGCCGATGCCTACGGTGAGTGCCTGCTTTGGCACGAGGTCGAGGTTGCCCTCGAAGAAACGGCTGTTGGCATGTATGGTTTCAGTGGTGAGAGTCTTGATACGCGTTTTACTTGCCAATGATGAGCCTGGCTCATTGAAGGCAAGGTGTCCGTCAGGTCCCACGCCGCCCATGAAGAGGTCGATGCCGCCTGCTGCCTCGATAGCCTTCTCGTAGTCCTCGCACTCTTTGACGAGGTCCTTGGCATTGCCGTTGAGGATGTGCACGTTTTCCTTCTTGATGTCGATATGGTTGAAGAAGTTGGTCCACATGAAGGAGTGGTATGACTCGGGATGCTCTTCGGGGAGGTTGACATACTCGTCCATGTTGAACGTCACGACGTTCTGGAAGGAGATTTCGCCAGCCTGGCACTTTTTGATGAGTTCACGGTAGAGACCGAGAGGTGAGGAGCCTGTGGGGCATCCCAGTTTGAAAGGCTTCTCTGGTGTGGGGTTAGCCTCCTTGATACGGTTTGCCACGTAGTTGGCAGCCCATTTTGACAGGGCATCATAGGTTGGTTCGATAATTACTCGCATACTTTTTATGTTATTAAGTTGTACATTTGCTCTGAGGACCTGCTACCAAAAGTAAGAAACGGAGGGGTTTCCCCAGATGATTGTTTAAAAGTTTAAAGGTTTAAAGGTTTAAAGGTTGTGAACTGTAAACAGTAAACAGTAAACAGTAAACTACTTAGTCGAGGTTGTCGTTGCCGTAGCGTTTCACTTCGTCGATGACCTTGAGCAGGTACTGTCCGTACTTGTTCTTGAGCATCGGCTGGGCGAGCTGGCGCATCTTCTCCTCGTCAATCCATCCCTTGCGGTAGGCGATGCCCTCAAGGCATGCCACCTTCAAGCCCTGACGCTTCTCGAGCACCTCGATGTAGGTGGAAGCCTCGGAGAGGGAGTCGTGGGTGCCTGTGTCGAGCCATGCGAAGCCCCTGCCGAGTGTCTGCACCTTCAGCTCCTTGTCCTTGAGGAACCACTGGTTGACGGTGGTTATCTCGTATTCGCCACGTGCCGAGGGCTGTATCTTGCTTGCCACGTCAACGACCTTGTTGGGGTAGAAATACAAGCCTACAACGGCATAGTTGGACTTTGGCTCGGCAGGCTTCTCTTCGATGGAGAGGCAGTTGCCGTCCTTGTCGAACTCGGCTACGCCATAGCGCTCGGGGTCGTTAACCCAATAGCCGAAGACGGTTGCCTTGTGTTCCTCCTCTGCCGTGCGTACTGCCTCGCGAAGCATCTTGGTGAAGCCCATGCCCTGGAAAATGTTGTCGCCCAGGACGAGGCAGGCGCAGTCGTCGCCGATGAAGTCCTTGCCGATGGTGAATGCCTGTGCCAGACCGTCGGGAGAGGGCTGCTCGGCATACTCGAAGTGTACGCCGTAGTCGGAGCCGTCGCCCAGCAGACGCTTGAAGCCTGGCAGGTCGAAGGGTGTGGAGATGATGAGTATCTCACGTATGCCAGCCAACATCAGGACTGATATCGGATAGTATATCATCGGCTTGTCATAGATAGGCATCAGCTGCTTGGAGATGCCCTTGGTGATGGGGTAGAGGCGTGTGCCGCTGCCTCCTGCTAAAACTATTCCCTTCATGTTAAAACTTCGTTATGATGTTATGTCGTTATGTCGTTATGTCGTAATATCGTTATGTCGAAATATCGAAATGCCGAATTATGATTGCAATTTGTTACTTTTGTTACTTTTGTTAATTTGCTAATTTGCTAATTTGTTACTTTGCCCCAAGCAGTTCCTCGATCTGTTTGACGCGCTTGCGTGGCAGTTTGGTGTCGAGGAAAGCCTGATATTGTTTGAGTGAATGGGTGTCGGTGCCTGTGAGGACGTAATATCCGTGGTCGAGGAGCCAGAAGGATTTCTTCTGTACCTCAGTGCCGTAGAGCCCGCTGACGGCAGGGATATTGAGCTGGAAGTGGATGCGCATGGCGCGAAGCTCCTCGTAGTCTTTCTCCCCCATATACTGATAGCGGCAGGGGTGCGCCAAGAGCGGGTATTTGCCGCTTGCCATAATCTGGCGGAGCAGGTCCTTCATGTTGTATGGCGGAGTGAAATAGCTGGTCTCTACGAGCAGGTGGTCGTCAGGCAACGGCAGTTGCATGGCACGCTCAAGGGAGAAGAAGCCGTCGAGCATATTCTCTGCCGCGAGGTGCAACGTGATGTCCTTGCAGGGCTCACCATGCAGGGTGGGGAGGATGTCGTCATACACCTTGCGCAGGCTCTCGGGGGTGTTGGGCATCTCCTCCATCACGTGGGGTGTAAAAAAGACCTCCTTGACCCCATGTTGCTGCATGAGGTTAAGAAGGTCAATAGTCATCGAGGGTTTCCTGACACCGTCATCGACACCCGGAAGGAGGTGGCAATGGTAGTCTGTGTAGCCCTTGAGCAGGCCACTGTCGGAAACCTTTATGGATGAATTCCAGAAGAACATTTATTACTCACTTTGTTCGTACGATACGCTGACGCTACGATACGCCTTCAGCTACGAAACGTCACTTCGTGACTACGAAAACTACTCTTCGTCGTCCTCTACGGCATAGCCATAGCCGTTGCTCTTGCCGTAGCCGTAGCCCTGACTGCCATAGCGGCTGTAGCCGTAGTGGTAGCCGTAGCGTCCGTGACCGTTGGAGGTGCCGTTGAGAAGCATGGTCATATTGTTGAACTTCTTCTCGTCGTAGTAAGCCTGTATGGTAGGCAGCATCTCGCGCTCCAGCAGTTCGGCACGTATCACGAAGATGCTCATGTCCGTCCACTTGGCTATGATGGTGGTGTCGGCAACAATATCTACCGGCGGACAGTCGATGAATACGTAGTCGTACTCCTTGCGCAGTCTTGCGATGAGTTCCTCGAGGCGCTCGTTGTAAAGCAGCTCTGTGGGGTTTGGAGGTATGGAGCCGACAGGGATGATAGACAGGTTGTCGGTACCCTTGACAGGCACTATAGGACATTCGTCAATCTTGTATGCGAGGTAGTCGGCGATACCTGTTGACGGGTTGCCTACATACTCTCCCATGCTTGAGCGGCGCAGGTCGAGGTCTATCACGACAGCCTTCTTGTCCTTTATGGCGAAGCTTGCCGCTATGTTGGCGAGCAGGAAGGTCTTGCCCGAGCCAGGATTGAAGCTGGTTGCCATGATAACCTTGGTGTCTTTGCCAGTGCTGTTTATCATAAATTCGAGGTTGGTGCGTATGACGCGGAATGCCTCGTTGATGATGTTACGGCTGCGTGGCTTGACGAGTATCTTGTAGCCCAGTGTGTTGTCAACCTTGCGGAACCAGTGGAAGCGGTTCTTCTTCATCATCTCCTTCGTCTGGTACTGTGGTATCTCGCCGATGTAAGGCACGGTGAGGTCTTCAAGGTCGCGACGGCCGCGCACGGTGGTGTTGAGCATCTCGCGGATGTAGAGTATGGCGATAGGTATCAGCAAGCCCAGTATCAGCGCTATGCCCAGTATCTTGGCACTCTGTGGCGATGTCGGCGAGTTGCCGCCCATAGGAGGTGTGATGACACGTGTGTTGTAGGCTGTGAAGGCTTGGCTGAGCTCGTTCTCCTCACGTTTCTGCAACAGGTAGAGGTAGAGGCTCTCCTTGACCTTCTGCTGGCGCTCTATGGAGAGGAGGTTCTTAGCCTGCACAGGGCTTTGTGCTATCTTGCCCGTATTCTGTGCAGCGTTGCCCTGCTCGCTTCGTGCAAGCGTGCTGAGGTTTGTTATGGTGTTGTTGAGTCCGTTGATGATGGATGCCTTCATGCTCTCGAGCTGGTTGTCGATGTCTTGCACGAGGGGGTTGTTCTCCGAGCTGTTTGCCACGAGGCTGTTGCGTTGCAGCACGAGGGTGTTGTAGCTTTGCAGCATCTTCTCTACTGCGCCATCGCTGATACCAGTGTTGGCAGGCATGAGGCTATGCTTTGAACCGTTGCTCTGCAGGGCATTCTTTATGTAGCGTGCCATGTAGAGCTGGTTGCTGTATTCGCGTGCCTTGTTGTCGGACATGGTTGCCTGCTGCATTGCCAGCGTCGTTGACTGTGCGAGGTCGGGCATGAGGTTCTGGCTCTTGTAAGCCGAGATGTTGCTGTCCACGTTACCCAGTTCCTGCTCTATCACCTTCAGACGCTCGTCGATAAACTGGCTTGTGGCAACGGCTATCTGGTTCTTGTCCTTCACCCACAGCTCGTTATACACGGCTATGAGGGTGTTTATCACGTCCTCTGCACGGCTGATGTTCACGTCCTTGTAGGTTATGTCGAGCACGGCAGACATCTTGTTGCTCATGGCAATAGACAGACAGCCCTGGCATCTGCCGAGTGCAGCAAGCATAGGGTAGCGTGTCACGTTTATCTTGCTTTTCTCCGTTGTGGGGCGGAAGTATGCCGTAGGCATCACCTCAATGTTGCCCACAGGTGTCTTCACTGAGCCTCCTACCTTACCCTTGTAAGTCTCACTGGACTCTATCTTCTTGCCCTCGCGTACAGACTTTATGTTGCTTACTTCAACTTCGCTGCCCTTCAGCGTCAGGGTGAACGTCACTCCCTGTGTCTCCAGAAGACCAGGTATGTTTGTCGTCACGGGCAACGTCTTGTCATACAGTGTCTTATCCTGGAAGAAACCCTCACGCACGTAGTTATAGTCTAAGTGCAGGCGCTTCACCACGTTCATCATGGTGGCAGGACTCTGGAAGCATATCAACTCGTTGTTAACGTCGCTGTTGGCATTGAACATGCTCATGGAGCCCATGTTGCTCAGCTGTCCGGCAAAGGTGCGTGCGCTGCGCTGGTTCTCCTCCTTAATCATCACCGCTGCCTTGCGTGTGTACGTCTTTGGTGTGGTGAGCAGATAGTATGAGGCTATCGTGAGACATGCCACCACCGAGATGACGAACCACCACCAGTGCTGCAGGCAGATGCTGTAGAGGTCTTTGAGGTTTATGGTGTTGGTTGCTTGTTGCTGTGTGCTCGCAGGCTTGTTATTTTCCATTGTTTGTTTCTTATATATAAATAATGTGTATGGCTCTTATCTTGTAGCAAGGCTTACTACCGACGTTATCAGCGATGCAACGGAAATCCAGAAGCCCGTAGAGAGCATGTTGTTGCCGTTGACCGTTGTCTGGCGCTTGCGGTAGTTGTTAGGCTCCACATATATCACGTCGCCCTCTTGCAGGTAGTAGGCAGGGCTGCTCACCAACTGCGCCAGGTTGTTCATGTTGAGCTGGTATGTCTGTGCCTGTCCCTCGCCGTTGCGTATCAGCATCACGTTGGCGCGCTTGCCCTGTATGGCAATGTCGCTTGCCATTCCCAGTCCGTCGAGCACAGTCATGTTGTCCTTTGTCAGGGCATAGCGACCAGGACGTGTCACCTCACCCAGTATGTTGACATACGCATTGTCACGCTCCACAGCAACAACGGCATCGTTACACAGGTTCTCGCTGATGAGGCGTGACTGTATCATCTCTGCCACCTCCTCACGCTTCATGCCTGCCACGGTGAGTTTTCCTAACACGGGGAAGTCAATCTGTCCTTTGGAGTCAACGGTGTATGCCATCGTAGCCTGAGAACGAGACCCCGTGTTGTCCATACCTATGCGTGTACCTACGATAGGCATGTTGTAGAGGTTAGCAAGCTGCGGGTCGCGGCTGTGCACTACCACCATCAGTTTGTCTCCCTTTTGTATGCGCTGTGTCTGCGCCAGTGCTGTCATCAGCACGGTGTCCTTGTTGGCAACATCCTGGAAGTATGCCACCTCCTTAGCCCCTTTGCAGGCAGACATCGCCATGACTACTATGATGGCGAGTGTCAATGTCTTGATTACTTTCTTCATCTATTATATTTGGTTGTTTTTATTTCTTAGCTTCTATTTACTAATTCTCTCCTCATGCCTTGCGACTGTGCGGTGGAGAATCCCAGTATGCTCACCCTTATGCCCGGTATTCCGGCAAACTGGCTGGCGCATGCCCTTGTCGTGGCACTCGTGGTTATCACGTCGTCAACCAACAGCAGGTGCTTGCCTTCCAGCAGGGCTTTGCTGCGTTCCACTAAGGCGAAAGCATCCATCACGTTTTCAGTCCTCTCGTGACCAGTCAGCCGTGTCTGCGATGTGTCGAACTTCAGCCTCTTCAGCGCTTTGTCGTATATGACGAGCCCCGTCTCTTTGTTTATGCCTTTGCATAGCCATTCCGACTGGTTGTAGCCTCTTTGCAGTCTTCGCCTCAGTGTTACGGGCACTGGCACTATGGCGTCGATGTCGTCGAACAATCCGTATGGCTTCAGTTCTCGTGCCATCATGCGCCCCATGTCGTAAGCCAGCTTCTTCGCTCCTCGGTATTTGAAGGCTTTGACTATCTCGCTCACCGTGCCGTCTGGCACGTACGACAGGTAGCCTACCACCCGCTTCACCTCCAGTCCTCCCGTGCGTCCCCAATAGTTCTTTGCCAGTTCGTTCTCTTCGGGGTTGAGCCACAGCCATGTGCGTGGCATCTTTATCAGACATTTCAGGCAGAGGTGCTTTTCCTCGCCTATGAGTCGTTCGCCGCATCCTATGCAGTAGCGCGGCAGTAGGAAGTTAAGCAGAATACCCATCGGGGTTGTTCTTCTGCCAGTTCCAAGAGTCGCGGCACATATCCTCTATGCCGTACTTTGCCTCCCATCCCAGCTCTGCCTTAGCCTTGGCAGGGTCGCAGTAGCATGTCGCTATGTCGCCTGAACGGCGCGGCTTTATGGAGTAGGGCACGTTGACGCCGTTCACCTTCATGAAGGCGTTCACCACGTCGAGCACGGAGTATCCGTGTCCCGTTCCGAGGTTGTATATGGCGAGTCCCTTCTTCTGCTGTATGGCTTGCAGGGC
>JAFVBX010000032.1 GCA_017479675.1 Prevotella sp. | reverse complement strand
ATATAGACTATGTTGTCGAGATAGATGTTTTCGATGTTCAGTCCCTCGCTGTTCTTGGTCTGCTGGTACACCTTGCGTGTGGTGGGGTTGACTTTCTTGTAGGCGTGAAGGCGTTTGCCGTCGAACGTCATTACTGAGTCGTGTTTGATGACTACTCCCTGATTGAGCGATGCCTGTTCGTTGGCACCCGAAGGCTTTAGCTCGGCTGTCGTGACATTGCTCTTGATAAGCTCCACTTCGTCGCCAGAGTCGTTGACAAAGATGAATGAGGAGGCGGTGAGTTTCTTTATAGGGTATTTTATTACTTTGTGGTAGTTTAGGTACAGGGTGTCTTGGTATATGTGGAAATATGCCGGCTCGCTCAGGGAGTCGTTGAAATATATAGTGTCATTCTTTACGGAGAACACTATGTTGTCTTCCAATTCGTTTACCCATGTTCCCTGCATATTCTTTTTTGCCTCCAGGTTTTCTTCCCTGTCGGAGGCTTTGCTGTTACTGCTACATCCAATGGTAACAGCCGTAACTGTCAGTATTACAGCAGACAAAAGAAACGTGGTGATGTGTTTGTTGAATATTTTCATCAGTTATTGTGTAATTCAAACGCAAATTTACTATATTTTTTGCAAAGAACAAAGGGTAAGTGAAATTTTTTGCTTAGTGACGTTTTTTATAGCTATATATATTTGTCTAAAAGGTATTTTTTTATTAACTTTGCATTCGAAAAATCATAGACTGCTAACTTAAATGGTAGAATTAACTCGACATATTGAGATATTACTCCTTGATAATGACTGTGTTATCGTCCCGGGACTGGGTGGTTTCATGGCTCACTATGTGTGTGCGGAGTACTCAGAAGAGGACGAGGTGTTCTATCAGCCGTCGCGTTCGATAGGGTTTAATCCGCAGTTGCGACTTAACGACTCTCTCCTTGCACAGTCCTATGTGGAGGCTTACGACGTAAGCTATCCGGAGGCACTGTGCATGATAGCCTCTGAGGTGGAGGAGGTAAGACAGATGTTGGCGGTCAACGGCTCATTTGATTTTCATGGCATCGGCACACTGAAGCTCACCTCTGAAGAGAAGTATGATTTCGTGCCTTGTACGGCAGGTCTGCTCACACCGTCGCTCTATGCGTTGTGCTCATACAGCATGAAGGCTGTTGCCAAGAAGCCTGTAGTCCTTACGGTGCAGACGGACGACAACATTGACGACGAAGAGAAGGAGGTAACAAAGGCAAGGCGAATAGACATCAATGCGCTGCGCTATGTCCTTGCTGCGGCTATGCTGTTGCTGTTCTTCGTGTTCTCAAGCATACCAGTAGGTTTGGGAAGCAACGACGTGCAGCAGTGCTCGGTGATAGACACTAACATTGTCTCTGCGTTCTTAAAGAATAACAAGACGATGGAAAGTTTCACCGTAGCGACTACTGACACTGCGATTGTAAACGTAGAGGATGATGCGGCAACGCAGCAGGAGGTGAAAGAGGAAGAAGTTTCCGAGGGTTACTTCACGATAGTGCTGGCAAGCAAGGTAGGCAAGAAAGGCGCCGAGGATTACGTTAACAATCTGAAGGCTGCCGGCTACAAGGATGCTACGGTCTATGAACATGGTACTATGAGAAGGGTAGTGATGGGAAAGTTCTCCACAGAGTCGGATGCTGCCAATACGCTCAATAAGCTTCGCAATGCAGACAGCCAGTTTGCCGAAGCATGGATAGACTATAATTCTTAACCTATAATTTTACTGAGACAGAGTGTTACATGAAACGAGTGCGTTGCCCCAAATGTGATAATTTCATTACTTTTGATGAAACAAAGTATCGTGCAGGACAATCGCTTGTGTTTCAGTGTCCTCAGTGTAACAAGGAGTTTGGAATAAGAATAGGTGTCTCCAAACTCCGTAACCGCCAGAAAGAAGAAAATCCCACGTCGGAAGAGAACGACGAGGGCGTGGGAACGATTGTGGTCATAGAGAATGTGTTCCACTATAAACAAGTGTTGCCCTTGAAAATGGGTGACAACATTATAGGCAGGTATATGAAGGGCTCCAAGTGTAACACACCGATAGATACCAATGATCCGTCGATAGACATGAATCACTGTGTCATCACTGTGTCAAGAGACAAAAACGGCAAGCTTAAATATGTCCTGAGAGACGGTCCGAGCTATACAGGCACTTTTGTAGATAACCAGATACTCGGCGACAGGGAGAGACGTGTAATAGAAAATAATACGTTGTTTACTATTGGTGCAACATCGATAATACTGAAGACACCGCAAGATACACCAGATAAGAAATAAAACGAGTCTTCCATGCAATCCTTTGAAGAGATATTGACAAGTATAAGCGATGTGTTGTGGGGATACCCCATGATAATATTGCTTGTCGGCACGCATATACTGTTGACAATACGTCTGAAGTTTCCGCAACGTAAGATATTTACTGCCATAAGGCTGTCTCTTGCAAAAGATAAGGATGGTGAGGGAGACGTAAGCCAGTTTGGTGCCTTGGCAACAGCTCTAGCTGCTACTATTGGTACAGGCAATATAATAGGCGTAGGAACGGCTATAGCCTTAGGCGGACCTGGTGCCGTGCTGTGGTGTTGGCTTACGGGTGTCTTTGGTATCGCGACAAAATATAGTGAAGGGTTGCTTGCCGTAAAGTACCGCAAGACTTCTAAAAAAGGACACATGATAGGAGGACCGATGTACGCATTGGAGTACGGCTTGCATGCCAAGTGGGCAGGTGTCCTCTTTGCCTTCTTCACGGCTGTCGCCGCTCTCGGCATAGGCAGCACGGTACAGGCAAACGCCATATCAACCTTTGCCGGTGACGTGCTGAATGTGTCACCCTGGATAACAGGTCTGGTAGTTACAATACTTGTTGCCCTCGTGCTGATAGGAGGCATAAAAAGCATAGCAAAGGTGTGTACGGCTCTTGTGCCCTTTATGGCATTACTCTATGTTATAGGTTGCCTCATAATACTTTGCATGCACATAGACTATGTATTGCCGGCAATAAAACTGATATGCCTTTCAGCGTTTACTCCTGACGCTGTCGGCGGTGGCATTGCCGGTGGGGGAGTTATGATAGCAGCACACTATGGTATTGCTCGAGGACTGTTCTCTAATGAGTCGGGTATGGGCTCAGCACCGTTGGTGGCTGCTGCTGCCAAGACAAAGAATCCTGTTCGTCAGGCACTTGTGAGTGCAAGCGGTACATTCTGGGACACCGTCGTTATCTGCGCCATAACAGGTATCGTCATAGTAAGCAGCGTACTCAGTCATGCCGATGTTGCAGAATTACATACTGTAACGCTTGGACGTCTGTTTAACCATATACTTACAGATGAGCTCTTTCATCTTGATGGCGGTACACTGACCAAGTTTGCTTTCTCTCAGATTCCTGTCATCGGCGCACCTCTGCTCATGTTCGGACTCTTCACCTTTGCTTTTTCCACAATACTTGGATGGAGTATCTACGCACAGCGCGCGGTGGAATACCTTCTTGGCAACGTTGGTGTAAAGGTTTATACATGGATATTCCTCGTTGCGGTATTCGTTGGTGCTGTTATAAGTCTTCACACGGTTTGGACAATGGCAGACATATTCAATGCCCTTATGGCTATTCCAAACCTCTTTGCACTGATACTTCTCAGTAATGTGATTGTGAAAGATACCAACAAGTATCTGTGGGGTGGCCGGCTTGACGAGGAGTAGCAGTTATTTTGCCTCAGGCTTTGGAACAGAGTCCATATCTGTTGGGTCTGGGAAAATCTCTCTGATATATTCCACAAAGAACTGGAGCGCCTTGTGTGTGGCATTCTTCAGGTTTTCTTCACGTCCTTCATCACCCTCCAGTTTCAGCGTGCGTATATTGTCTTTTGTTCCGCATGCTATCCATATTGTTCCGACAGGAATGCCAGGATCGGCACCAGGACCTGCAAAGCCCGTTGTTGCTATGGCATAGTCGGAGTTGAGAATCTTACATACGCCTTTTACCATTTCAATGGCAACTTCTTCCGATACGGCATTCTTCTCTGCTATGAGGTCAGCATCGACACCAAGAATGTTAATCTTTGCCTCATTGGAATAACAGATAGTGCCTCCCTTATAGTAGGTGGAAGCTCCTGGTACAGAGGTGAGCACCTCGGCAATACGTCCGCTGGTGCATGACTCTGCTGTGCTTATCGTCTTGCCTGACTCGTATAATTTGTAAAGAATCTCTTTACTAAGTACTTTGTTTTCGAATTCCATATTATTATTCAATTATTATACTATTTCAAAATGACTTTGGAGTATGCTGGGGCATCAATGGAACAGAAGTCTTTGTCCTTGAGTTTATATGATGCCACGCAGCCTATCATTGCTGCATTGTCTGTTGTGTATGAGAATTTCGGGATGTACACCGTCCATCCAAATCGTTTGGCATAGTCCTGGAAAGCGTTTCGCAGTCCATTATTTGCGCTGACTCCGCCAGCTACAGCTACGTGCTTGATCCCAGTCTGCTTTACGGCGAGTTTGAGTTTCTTCATCAGTATATCTACGATAGTCCACTCGAGACTTGCCGCAATGTCTTCCTTGTGGTGTTCTATGAAGTCAGGATCGTCTTTGACCCATTTCTGCATGCTGTAGAGAAAAGAAGTCTTGAGCCCGGAAAAACTGTAATCGAGTCCGGGGATATGTGGCTCTGCAAACTGATAAGCCTTGGGGTTGCCTTGACGAGCCAAACGATCTATTATTGGTCCGCCAGGGTAGCCCAGTCCCATTACCTTTGAACATTTGTCTATCGCCTCACCCGCAGCATCGTCAATGGTTTGTCCGAGAATCTCCATGTCGTTATAGGCATTAACCTTGATAATTTGTGAGTTTCCACCAGAGACGAGCAGACAGAGGAAAGGAAAGGGAGGATGTACACCGTTTTGTTCGGGTTCATCTATGAAATGAGCCATTACATGCCCTTGTAGGTGGTTGACATCTATGAGGGGGATGTTGAGCGTTCGCGCAAATCCTTTGGCAAAGTTTACTCCGACAAGTAGTGAGCCCATCAGTCCCGGACCACGTGTAAATGCAACAGCAGCAAGTTGTTCTTTCTTAACTCCAGCTTGTTTCAGTGCTTGGTCAACAACGGGTAGCACGTTCTGTTGATGAGCGCGTGAAGCAAGTTCTGGTACAACACCGCCGTATGCCTCATGTACCTTTTGTGATGCAGTCACATTGCTCAATAGAGTAGTGCCCCGCATTACAGCTGCAGAGGTATCGTCGCATGATGACTCAATGGCGAGTATGTATTCTTTTTCCATTAATACGTTAAGATTTCCACTCCGTGATCAGTCATCAGTAGAGTATGCTCCCACTGAGCTGACGGCAGTTCATCCTCGGATATGACTTCCCAACCGTAAGGGTCGTCAGCATCAACGAAAACCTTCCATGTACCCATGTTTATCATAGGCTCAATAGTGAATACCATGCCAGGAACAAGTAACATGCCTTCGCCGCGATGACCGTAGTGATTGACTTCCGGGTCTTCATGGAATTTTAATCCGACACCGTGACCGGCAAGGTCGCGAACTATGCCATAATGGTATTTTTTGCAGTGCTTCTCGATAGCATGACCTATGTCACCGACGAATCCGTAGGGCTTTGCCGCTTCCATGCCAATCTCAAGACACTCCTTTGCTACGCGCACTAACTGTTCCTTCTCTGGCGTTGTCTTATTGCCAATGATAAACATACGTGAGGCATCTGCATAGTAGCCGTCTTTTATGGTCGTGAAATCTACGTTTACGATGTCGCCGACTTCAAGTATGTCTTCCTCTTTTGGAATACCATGACACACTACTTCATTGATGGATGTACATACACTTTTGGGGAAACCTTCGTAGTTAAGACAGGCAGGTATGGCATCATGGTCTTTGCAGTACTGCATGCAGATATCGTCTATCTCCTGGGTATTCATGCCTGGATGAATAGCAGCGGCAACAGCATCAAGCACGCCAGTGTTTATTACACCGGCGCGCCTGATACCTTCTATCTGTTCGGGAGTTTTTATCAAATCCCTCGTTGGTACGAGCTTACCCTTGTTTTCCCAGTACATGATGGTACAATCCATCTCGGTGGGTTCTTGTCCAGGCAGGCAATGCCAACGTCTCTTACGTTTACTAACCAATGTTTTCTATCGGTTTATAGTTCTTATTACCATGCGAAGAGAGGATAGTTCTTCATCTCTGCGTTGACCTCGCCACGTACCTTTGCAATAACAGACTCATTCTCTGGGTCATTGAGAACCTCCTCGATCCAAGCTGCAATCTTAATCATGAGGTCTTCCTTGGCACCACGTGTCGTGATGGCTGGCGTGCCAAGACGGAAACCTGAAGTCTGGAATGCAGAACGGGTGTCGAATGGTACCATGTTCTTGTTGATGGTGATGTCTGCTGCAACAAGGGCGTTTTCAGCTACCTTACCTGTGAGGTCAGGATATTTAGAACGCAGGTCAACAAGCATAGAGTGGTTGTCTGTACCACCTGACACTATGCTGAAACCACGCTTGGTGAGTTCGTCTGCAAGAACGGCAGCATTCTTCTTAACCTGAAGAGCATACTGCTTAAACTCTGGTTTGAGAGCCTCACCAAATGCAACAGCCTTAGCAGCTATGACATGCTCAAGCGGACCACCTTGCTGACCTGGGAACACAGCAGAATTAATCAGTTGTGACATCTTCTTCACTACACCCTTCGGTGTCTTGTATCCCCAAGGATTATCGAAATCTTTACCAAGCAGGATAAGACCTCCGCGTGGACCACGAAGAGTCTTGTGAGTGGTAGTTGTTACTATGTGAGCATACTTAACTGGGTTTTCAAGCAAACCTGCTGCAATGAGACCAGCTGGATGAGCCATGTCAATCATCAGAAGTGCACCAACCTCATCAGCTATTTTACGCATACGGGCATAATCCCACTCGCGAGAGTAGGCAGAACCACCGCCAATAATAAGCTTTGGCTTGTTCTCTTTTGCGAGGCGTTCCATATCATCATAATCTACACGACCGGTTTCTTTGCTTAGGTTATAGCCGATAGGACGGTACAGAATACCAGAAGTGTTGACGAGTGAACCGTGAGAGAGGTGACCGCCGTGGTCAAGGTTAAGTCCCATAAAACAATCTCCTGGTTTAAGAACTGCAAGCAGAACCGCAGCATTAGCCTGAGCACCAGAGTGAGGTTGAACGTTAGCGTATTCAGCATCGAAGAGTTGGCAAGCACGGTCGATGGCAAGCTGTTCTATCTGGTCAACTACCTGACATCCACCATAGTAGCGGTGTCCAGGATAGCCTTCGGCATACTTGTTTGTACAATAAGAGCCCATAGCCTCCATTACTTGGTCACTTACGAAGTTCTCGGATGCAATGAGTTCAATACCCTTCAGCTGACGCTGATGTTCTGATTCGATGAGGTCGAAAATCTTCTGATCTCTTTCCATTGTGTTAAATTCTTATTTTGATTTTTAGTGATTATTAAATTTGAATAAGCCCCCAGCATATGTTGGAGGCTTTTTCGTCTTAACGGTTTGAGGGGTATAGTGTCCGTTATAGTTGTATCTTCTTAGTGTAATTACCTATTCTGATAGGATAGATTCCCTTTGGCAGAGTACTTAGGTCTATACGTTTCTCGTAGGTGTCGATGTGGATAGCTGCCAACTGCACGCCCAACAGATTATAAACGTAAACCGTCTTACCTACGGCACCAGATATGACAAGTGAAGAACCTGCCTGTCTTACTGATGGCTGCTGGGTTTCTATGTCGCTCAACTCAATGCGTGCGCTCGCACTACTCGCTAATGAAGGAGTAAAACACAACGCTGATGCTATAAGAACTGAGTAAAGTGTATTCTTTATCATAGGCATATAACTGCTATATGTTGTTGTTATTTTCTGCAAAGTTACTGAAAAAAAATCTTTTATTGTGAAGTAATGTCTGTTTTTGTCCCGAAGTTAAGAATTATTAACATTGCATACGCGTCTAAACTCAGAACATACTATTGCAGTTGCAATAGAAACGTTAATGCTCTCGGCAGTGTGTTTATTTGCAGGGTAGGGAGGGATTAGGAGTTTGTTTGTCACAATTTTCCTTACCTCATCCGTAATGCCATTACCTTCGTTGCCCATGACTATGATACCATTGGACGAAAGTGTTTCCTTGTATATGTCCGTTCCGTCAAGCATAGTGCCATAAATAGGTGTACCTTTTGGCAACGAACTTAAGAATTGCGGTATATCTAAATAATGAACATTAACCCTGGCTATACTTCCCATGGTTGCCTGCACTACTTTTGGCGAAAACGCATCGGCTGTTTGATGGCTACAAACTACATTATGTATGCCAAACCAGTCGGCAGTCCTGATTATCGTTCCAAGATTTCCTGGGTCTTGCACTCCGTCAAGACATAGTATGAGTTCTTGTAGTTTGTCTGATTTGGAAATAGTATCAATAAAAGACGTTGGTGAATAGGCTGTATCTGGAATTCTAAATACTGCTATAACTTTTTGAGGATTAAGTAGAAGGCTTGCTTTCCTTAAATTGTCATCAGAGGTCTCTATTACTTCTGTGCTAGAAGGTAGCAAGACGGGTGATTTCCACTCCTCGGTATGAATAATGAGAAGCGGTTCAAATCCTTCGGAAAGAAGATCGCCGACAGTTTTATGTCCTTCAGCGATGAAGGCGTTTTCCTGTCGGCGATTTTTCTTTAGTTCCAGCGAGTGGATAAACTTTATCTTATTCTTGCTGATATTCAATTTGCAAGCATATATTACTTTATCACTCCAAGTTCGGTGAAGATACCCTTAAGTATATCCACAGAACGGTCAACCTGTTCCTTGGTGTGGGTAGCCATCAAAGCGTAGCGAACCAATGTGTCAGTAGGTGCACATGCTGGTGGTACTACGGGGTTGATGAATACGCCGCGTTCAAACGCCATTGCGGTAATGAGGAATGTCTTGTCAACATCGCGGACATAAAGAGGTATGATTGGTGACTCTGTATCGCCTATCTCGAAACCCTCATCCTTAAAGCGCTTGAGTGCATAGTTTGTTACCTCCCACAACTTCTCAATAATCTCTGGCTCAGTCTTTAAGATGTCTAGAGCTTTTTGAGCTGCTGCGGTTGAAGCAGGAGTATTTGAAGCAGAGAATATATAAGTACGTGCATTATGGCGCAGGAAGTTGATTGTGTCCCAGTCACCAGCTATGAAACCGCCGATAGATGCAAGTGACTTAGAGAATGTACCCATGATGAGGTCAACCTCGTCGGTAAGTCCGAAATGGTCGCACACACCGCGTCCATTTCTGCCAAACACGCCAAGTCCGTGAGCCTCATCCACCATTATAGAACAGTTATATTTATGCTTCAGTTCTACAATCTTTGGCAAGTTTGCAAGGTCGCCCTCCATAGAAAAGACACCGTCAACGACAATGAGTTTCACAGCTTCCTTAGGGAGCTTGCTGAGGATGTTCTCCAAATCCTCCATGTCGTTGTGCTTGTATTTCAGCTGTTTAGCAAAGCTGAGACGGCGTCCGTCAACGATGCTGGCATGGTCGCGGTCATCACAGATGATGTAGTCTTCTCTGCCGCATACCATAGCAACGACTCCAGAGTTTACTGAAAAACCGGTAGAGAAACACAAGGCTTCATCCTTGCCTACAAACTCTGCCAGGTCTTTTTCCAGTTTTACGTGTATGTCAAGTGTACCATTAAGGAAACGGCTTCCTGCACATCCTGTGCCATACTGGTCGATGGCTGCCTTGGCAGCTTCGCAAATGCGATTGTCACCAACAAGTCCAGTGTATGCGTTAGAACCAAACATGAGGACTTTATGTCCGCCCATTTCAACTTCTGTTCCCTGCTTACTTGTTATCTCACGGAAGTAGGGATACACGCCAGCCTCCATGAACTTCTGTGGCAAGCGATAGCTTTTAAATTTTTCTGATAGTTGTCCCATTACTATTTTATGAATGACTTTATTTCTTTGCGCTTTGTTTTTCGCGATTTTCGCCTAATCGGATGCAAAATTACACAAAAAAAATCAAATTGAGCATTTTTTATTAAATAAAATCAACTATATTGTGAAAATATATTAACGCAACACCCTATATTACGGAAAAATTAGTACCTTTGTAAGGTTATTTGTTTATTATCTGAAAAGTAGTAAACATAAATTATGACTAAGAGGCGAATAGTATTCATAATAAATCCTATTTCTGGCACAGGCAGTAAGGAAGTGATACCATCGCTCATAGAGCGTCATATAGATAAGGAGGCTTATGACGTTGAAATGAGATTTACGGAATATGCCAACCATGCCAGTGAAATAACCACCCAATGCAAAGAAGATGGCGTTGACATCGTTGTCGCTGTAGGTGGCGACGGTACTGTCAACGAGGTTGCTCGCGCTTTGGTAGATAGTCCTACCGCTTTGGGTATAATTCCTTGCGGCTCGGGTAATGGTTTAGCTCGCCATCTCATGTTGCCTATGAATGTCAAAGGTGCCATAGATATTATAAATGTGGGACTAATTCATGAACTTGACTATGGAGTTATAAACGAACATCCTTTCTTCTGTACGTGTGGTATGGGGTTTGACGCATTTATTTCAAAGAAGTTTGCTGATGCGGGGAAACGCGGCATGATGACTTATTTGGAAAATGTGTTACGTGAGGGATTAAAATACGAGCCCGACACTTACGAACTTACCATTGACGGCAATGATACCAAACAATATCAGGCATTTCTGCTTAGCGTTGCCAATGCCTCACAGTATGGTAACGATGCATATATAGCACCTCAGGCGAGTATGTCCGACGGACTGCTTGACGTAGTGATAATGGAGCCGTTCGATATATTGGAAGCTCCGCAGGTGGGCATAGAGCTAATGAACAAGACACTCGACAAATCGTCACGTATAAAGTACTTTAAGGCAAAGGATATAAAGATTCGCAGGAGCAAACCTGGGGTGATACATTATGACGGAGACCCAGTGGAGGCAGGTACAGAGTTACATGTCGCCATTCACAACAAGGGAATACGTGTAGTGGTAAATCCATTGGCTGACAAGAAGCGGCGCCGTCCAAATATGATGCAGACGGCATTCAGCGAGATCTTCAACGATCTCAATATAGTGCGTGAAGAAGTGGTGACAAACCCAGTGAAGCGGGTGAAAGCGATAAATAATTACATTCAGAATAAATTGTCGTAATGCGAGATACATACCTGACAGTGGCTGATACTGCCGAAGGCTATTACACTGAGAAACGGAGCAAGTTCTATGTCTTTGTGCATCATGTCGAGACAACTGACGAGGTACGAGCTTTGCAACAAGAGTATAGAAAGAAATACTACGATGCCCGACATGTATGCTATGCATACCGTCTTGGCGCAGAGGGCGAGACTTTCCGCGCTAATGACGATGGAGAGCCAAGCAGCACAGCAGGCAAACCGATACTTGGTGCGTTGATTAGTGCTGACATCACCAACGCCGTGATATTCGTCATACGCTATTATGGCGGTGTAAACCTGGGAACGGGAGGATTGATAGTCGCATATCGCGAGGCTTCGCAGTCAGCTATAGAGAGTGCACGCATGAATGACCTCATAGAGGAACGGCAAGTAGAGGAACAGATAACATACACATTCTCCTATCCACAAATGAATGCAGTGATGAGGATAGTGAAGGATATGGAGCCACGCATCATAGCGCAGGATTTCCAGACAACATGTTCCATAACGCTTTCCATCAGACGTTCGCTGATGCCCCAGCTAAAGGCACGTCTTGAGTCGTTGGCGTTTCAATAAAAAATAAGAACTGTAAATACTAACTGCTAATTTATATACAAAACAAAATTGAAAAAGTTATTTTTCATAATCACAACATTCATCTTCCTTGCAACAACATTTGTTGCATGTGGTAATGGTAGAGCTGACGTGCCTGAAGGTTCGCAGGAAATAACAGTCGGAGATAATGACATTATGATGGTTCGCATAGAGCCGGGACGTTTTGTCATGGGAGGAACTTCCGAACAAAAAGATTGTGACTTCTACTCCGAGAAACCAGAGCATGCCGTAGTCATCACAAAACCATACTATATTTCACAGACAGAGGTAACACAGGAACTGTGGGAGCATGTGATGGGAGTCAACCCCTCGCTCTACAAGGCGCATGATGACAGCGAGCGCAATCTTCCTGTTGTCAATGTCTCATGGTATGATTGTAAGAAATTCATTGCAAAGCTTAACGAAATGACGGATAAGAAGTTCCGTCTGCCTACGGAAGCGGAATGGGAGTATGTAGCTCGCGGAGCTGGTAAGGGTTTCTCGCTGCCTTATGCAGGTTCTAAATTTGTTGACCGCGTGGCTTGTATGGCAACCAATAGTGACGGACGTCCCCATCCTGTTGCCCAATATGGTCCTAATGAGATTGGCGTTTATGACATGAGCGGTAATGTATGGGAGTGGGTGGAAGATAATTTCCAGCAGTATAAGCCAGGTGAGTTGAAAGACCCTCTTGTTCATGTAAACGATACACTTACCCACAGTGTGCGTGGTGGTTCTTTTACCGACCGTCAGAGCAAATGCCGTACATCTTCTCGTGACAGCAACTGGCCAGACTACCGTCAGACCAACCTCGGCTTCCGCCTTGCTATGGATTTATAATACCTATAGTTCCTATAGTATCTATAGTGACTATAAAAAAAAACGAAACGCTTGCATCTCACGATGTAAGCGTTCCAATCTCAATAGGTATTAGCTTTTTCTTTAAGGTAAAAAGATTGTATTCAGGATAACGAGTACAAAATTAAAGTATTTTTTCTTAATCTGCAAGTTTTTTCTTGTTTTTTTTCAAGAAAAATGCGAATTATTGTGTTTTTTACCTCCTATTTTGTACTTTTCCGCCTTTTACGAATGCTTTTTACGCAGAAATAAGCCACCACGAGCAATACTAAGATAAGTATGCCCAGTTTTATGTATTCGCTGTAAATCTCAATAGTCTCTGCCAGTTCGTCTTTGCTTACGAAGGTGTGCAGATACCATCCCAAACCAGCCAGTATGCAGTTCCATGCGCCAGCACCGAGGGTAGTGTAGAGCAGGAATTTCCAGAAGTTCATCTTCGCAAGTCCTGCCGGTATTGAGATAAGGTGTCTGATGCCAGGTATCAGTCTGCCTGTCACTGTGGCTTTGGCACCATGATCGTCGAAATACTTCTCTGCCTGCTCCACTTTCTTTTGGTTCAGCAGACACATCTTGCCCCATTTGCTGTTGGCAAAGCTATATATGATGGGACGTCCCAGAAAATATCCGGCTATGTAGTTGATGGTAGCACCGCAGTCGGCACCTATCGTGGCAAACAGAATTACGAGCCAGACGTTCATCGTTCCGTCTGCTGCGTTGAATGCTGCTGGAGTCACTACAAACTCTGATGGTACGGGTATTACCGTGCTCTCAAGGAGCATCAGGAAACATATCGTGCCATAGTTGAGGTTGTCGAGAAATGTTTGGAGTAAAGATGAGAGCACTTTTGTTTATTTTTAGAACGTTATGAGTTATTCCTTCGGCTTCCAGGTGTCCTTCAGTCCTACGGTCTTATTAAATATAAGATGTTCGGGCGTAGAGTCATAGTCGGGGGTATAGTATCCCACGCGTTGGAACTGCAGATAGTCCAGCGGTTTGAAGTGGGCACAGTATTTCTCTACGTAAGCCTTCTTTACTTCAAGGCTCTCAGGGTTGATGAATTTACGCATGTCATCGATATCTATGCGTTCCTTGCCCTGCTGCTTTGAGTATGCAGCCACTTCGTCGCGAGGATTCTCCACCATCCACAGACGGTCATAGTTCCTTACCTCGGCCTCTATGCAATGCTTGCAACTCACCCAGTGGATGGTCTTGCCCTTTATTTTCATATTGCAATTAGCCTCGCCCGTCTTTGTCTCGGGAATCAGTTCGGCATATATCTCAACTATGTTGCCGTCGGTATCCTTCTTGCAGCAATTCTCTTCGGGACACCTTATTATATATGAGTTCTTCAGTCTCACTTCCTTACCAGGTCCCAGTCGGAAGAACTTCTTCGGAGCATCCTCCATGAAGTCGTCTCGTTCTATCCACAACTCGCGCGAGAACTCTATCTCATGTGTGCCGTCGGCTTCGTTCTCAGGATTGTTGATGGCAGTGTATGTCTCTACTCCGTCTTCTGGGAAATTGGTTATGATGAGCTTCACCGGATTTACTACGGCACTAACTCTTTGTGCACGCTTGTTGAGGTCCTCGCGCACGGCGCTCTCAAAGAGTGACATCTGGTTCAGTGCGTCAAACTTTGTGTATCCTATCTTGTCGATGAATGTACGTATTCCTTCAGGACTGTAACCTCTCCTGCGGAATGCTGAGATGGTAGGCATTCGTGGGTCGTCCCAACCGTTCACCACACCCTCATTGACCAGCATCAGCAGGTTTCGTTTTGAAAGCAGTATGTGTGTGAGGTTAAGTTTGTTGAACTCCGTCTGCCTTGGGCGGTTGTCGTCCATAGGCTTGTCGTCGCCGGCACACTCCTTCGCCCAGTCCACGAAGAGGTCGTAGAGCGGACGGTGACTTACAAACTCCAGCGTGCACAGCGAGTGGGTAACACCCTCCCAGTAGTCGCACTGTCCGTGAGTGAAGTCATACATAGGATAGGCATTCCACTTGTTTCCTGTGCGCCAGTGTGGCAGGTTGAGTGTACGATATATTATAGGGTCGCGGAAGTGCATATTATCGCTCGCCATGTCAATCTTTGCCCTCAGCACCATCTTGCCAGGCTCCACGTTGCCGCTGTTCATCTTGTTAAAGAGAGCCAATGACTCCTCCACGGGACGGTCGCGGTATGGTGAGTTCTGTCCGGGGGTGGTCGGCGTACCCTTCTGCTGAGCTATCTGTTCTGCCGTCTGCTCGTCCACGTATGCCTTGCCACGCTTTATCAGTTCCACGGCAAAGTCCCACAACTGCTGGAAATAGTCTGACGCATATAGCACCTTCCCCCATTTGAAGCCCAGCCACTCTATGTCCTTTTCTATCGCCTTTACGTACTCTATATCCTCCTTCTGTGGGTTGGTGTCATCAAGGCGCAGGTTGCACACACCGTTATACTTCTCAGCCACGCCGAAGTCCAGTGCTATAGCCTTGGCATGGCCTATGTGCAGGTAGCCGTTGGGCTCTGGTGGGAAACGAGTCTGTACCCTTCCGCCGTTCTTACCTTCTGCAAGGTCCTGTTCTATCTTTTGTTCAATGAAGTTAAGGGAATTTTCTGTCATGGTTCTTTGTCTTTATTATTAGTGTGCAAAAGTACAAAAAATCTTTCATTTACGCAAGAATAGAAAAAATAATTTGCGCATTTGCCAAAAACTAAGTACTTTTGCACTAATGAACTATCAACTTGACATACACACCCACACCCTTGCCAGCGGTCATGCTTACTCCACACTTCAGGAGATGGTAAAGACTGCATCGGAGAAAGGACTGCAGATACTCGGTATCACCGAACATTCCCCTTCGATACCAGGCGCGCCGCAACCTGTCTATTTCCGTAACACCCACGTTATTCCACGTGAGATGTACGGTGTTCGCCTGCTTATAGGTGCTGAACTTAACATCCTTGACACCCGAGGCACCCTCGACCTTGAGGAGTTCTACTACCGACTGATGGATGTGCGCATAGCAGGAATACACAAGTTCTGTTGGAGTGGGGGAACACGCACCCAGAATACTGATGGCATGATATCGGCTATAGAAAACAAGTGGACTGACATCATATCCCACCCGGGCGACGGGGTGTGCGAACTTGACTTCGAGCCTGTCGTGGATGCTGCCTATCGTACAGGCACGCTGCTTGAGCTCAACTCATCCTCGCTTCGCCCTATACGCAACAAGCCGGCTGCCATAGCCAATAACATGGAGATACTGCGCCTGTGCCGCAAGCGTGATATGCCCATTATCCTCGGTAGTGATGCCCACATCTCCTTCGACATCGCCAACTATCAGTATGCTCTGCCACTACTGAAAGAAGCGGATTTCCCTGACGAACTTATTGTAAACGATAAGCCTGACCTCTTCTTTCAGTTCCTCGACAACGGTGTGGAGCGTTTCTATACTCGTGTTCCCGATAGTCCGTATTAACTCCGTCGCTATCAAAAAGTACATGATATATTTTGCGTATAGAGATTTTTTTTGTACCTTTGCACCTCATTAAATATAAACTAAAAACAATAAGATTTTGGATAAGAATACTATCATAGGACTGGTACTCATAGCAGCGGTGCTGTTTGGGTTCACTTGGTACAATCAGCCTTCACAGGAAGAGATGGAAGCTATGCGTGTGCAGGATTCTATAGAGAATGTGGCAAGGCAGAAAGCAGAGGAACAGCAGAAGATTGCTGAGATACAGCGTAAGGCAGAGGCTGCCAAGCAGGCTGTGGCAGATACTACGGCACTATTTCACGGAGCCATGCAGGGTGCTGCACAAAATGTGGTGCTGAAAAATGATAAGGTGGAGCTAACACTGTCATCAAGAGGAGCTACGGTGACCAAGGCTGTGATAAAGAACTTCGAGGACAACGAGGGCAACAAGGACGTGACACTCTTTGATGCTGAGACTCAGAAACTCAATTTCACTTTCGTGGCAAAGGAACAGAACATTTCTACCGACGAACTTTTCTTTACTCCTTCAGACGTTACGCCTAACACAGTGACCTTCACGGCAGAGGCCGGCGAAGGCAAGAGTATTATAATAAGGTATGCACTAAGCAAGGACTACAAACTTAGCTGCTCTATATCTGCCAACGGCATGGCAGGGCTGTTTGCCCCCAATGCATCTTCTCTCGACATAAACTGGCAAGACCTCTGCAAGCAGCAGGAGAAAGGCTTCACCTTTGAAAACCGCTACAGTTCTCTTACCTATCACTTCACTGACGGTGGTACCGACTACCTCAATGAGACGAGTGAGAAAAAAGACGAGACGGTTGATGAGCCCATCGACTGGGTGGCATTCAAGAACCAGTTCTTCTCTGCCGTGATGGTGGCAAAGGAAGGTTTCGGAACGGACGCTCTTCTTACCTCTGTTCCTCAGGAGAAAGGTTCTGGTTTCCTCAAGCAGTACGAGGCAAAACTTAAGACGGCTTTCGACCCTAAGGGTGTCAATGCTACTGAACTTGAGTTCTACTTCGTGCCTAACGACTTCCGTCTGTTGCAGGACGTGGAGGAGGAGAGTGCTTTCGGCAAGAAACTGGAACTGGAGCGCCTTGTATATCTTGGATGGCCTTTGTTCCGCTACATCAACCGCTGGTTCACCCTCTATGTATTCGACTTCCTTCGCTCAATGGCAATCCCTATGGGCGTCATCCTGATACTTATTACCCTGCTTCTGAAGGCTATCACCTATCCTATGGTGAAGAAAAGCTATATGTCATCTGCAAAGATGCGTGTGCTGCGTCCGAAACTGGAAGAGGCAACGAAGCACCTCGACAAGCCTGAGGATGCTTTGCAGAAGCAACAGGTACAGATGCAACTTTATTCTGAGTATGGCGTAAGTCCGTTGAGCGGCTGTCTGCCTATGCTCATCCAGATGCCTATCTGGATTGCTATGTTCAACTTCGTGCCTAATGCCATACAGCTCAGGAGACAGTCGTTCCTTTGGATTGATGACCTGTCAACCTACGACCCTATTGTTTCATGGCAGCAGAACCTTTGGCTCATAGGCGACCACCTGTCGCTGACGTGTATTCTCTTCTGCGGTGCCAACCTCCTGTATTCATGGTTTACCATGCAGCAGCAGAAGGACCAGATGATAGGCGCACAGGCAGAGCAGATGAAGATGATGCGATGGATGATGATGCTCATGCCGCTGATGTTCTTCTTCATGTTCAATGACTACTCATCAGGCTTGAATTTCTATTACTTTGTTTCGCTCTTCTTCTCTGCCGCTATCATGTGGTTGCTCCGCAAGACTACCAACGACGAGAAACTCCTCGCCATACTGGAGGCTAAGCGCGCCGAGAACAAGAAGAACCCCAAGAAGATGTCGGGCTTCGCTGCACGCCTACAGGCTATGCAGGAACAGCAGCAGGAACTCCAGCGTCAGCGTGACGAGCTTCGCAAGAAAAGATTAGGAAAATAAATCAGTAAAACCTTATAGAGGTAATAACCTGTGCTCCGACTTTATTGTTCAATGCAGCAATAAGGTCGGAGCATTTCATTTGTAGGTCGGCACGCACTGCAGGGGCGTTTATCTCCACCCACAGCGTTTGGTTGCGTATGTCTTTGCGTACGGTGCTCTCCATCACGAAATCAGCCATGTCCTTATCCATGAGCGATTTCACCACCTCGTCCCAAGCGGCTATAAGACGTCGCTGTAGCAGTGGTGTCTCAAGACCTTGGTTGCGCATGACACTACGCAACAGGTTGCTAACAGATATGGGATGCTGTTTGAACATTAGAAAAACCTTCCGTCCTCCACATGGAAAATCTTGTATTCCGACTGTGAGTGCGACAGTATTTGGTCGAGGTGGTCTCGGTTAGTATCAGTAATGAATATCTGCCCGTAGCTGTTGCCCGAAACGAGCTCTACGATGTTCTTCACCCTGTGGGCATCGAGTTTGTCGAATATGTCGTCAAGCAACAGTAGTGGGGTAGTAGCGTTGCTCGTCTTGCGCAGGAAGTCAAACTGTGCCAGCTTCAGCTCTATCACGTAGGTCTTGTTCTGCCCTTGGCTACCCTCGCGTTTCATGGGGTAACCGCCAATCATCATCTCCAGTTCGTCACGGTGTATGCCGTGCAGCGAGTAGCCAACAGCGAGGTCTTTCATGCGGTCGCGCCTTATCACGTCGAGCAGCGGTCCTCTCTGACAGTGTGACACGTAGCGCAGGCTCACGCTTTCTTCGTCACCGCTTATCTTTCTATATACTTCGTTGAATACGGGAATGAACTGTTCAATGAACTTGCTGCGTTGTTCGTATATATACTCTCCCTCACGTGCCATCTCCTCCTCCCACAAAGAAAGGAGCGTAGGGTCTGGCTCTACGTCTTCCATCTTCAGCAGTGCGTTGCGTTGCTGCAAAGCCTTGTTATATCTGTTGAGGGAGTTGATGTAGTTGTTGTCGTATTGTGATATGACTATGTCGAGCAGTCGCCTACGCTCTTCGCTGCCTCCTGATATCAGCATACTGTCGTCGGGTGACACTATGATAAGTGGCACTATACCAATATGTTCCGACAGTCGCTTGTAGTTTTTCTTGTTGCGTTTGAATTGTTTCTTCACCCCACGCTTCATGCCGGCATACACCTCTTCTGTCGTTTCGCCGTCGTCATGCACGTATTCGCCCTGTATCATGAAGAAATCCGTGTCGTGCTTCATGAGTTGCGAGTCTATGTTGGTGAACATGGAGTGGCAGAACGATAGGTAATAAACCACATCAAGCAGGTTTGTCTTGCCCTCGCCATTGTTGCCTATGAAGCAGTTGAACTTCGGCGAGAAATCCAGTTTTGCCTCGCTGATGTTCTTGTAGTTCACTATGGAGATACTCTTTAGTGTCACCCCTTGATTTTTATTACTTCTTAATTATTACTTTTTACTTTAGCAAGTCCGGTCTGCGCTCCTGCGTACGCTTTAGCGCCTGCTCCATTTCCCATTCCTTTATCTTTGCCTCGTGTCCCGATAGCAGAATGTCGGGTATTCCCCATGTCTCGTCAGGGTTGCTCACGGGATGATATTCTGCTGGGCGAGTATATACTGGAGGTTCCAGCAGGTTGTCCTGAAAAGAATCGGAGAGGGCGCTCTCCACATCGCCTATCACACCAGGTATCACCCTCACTATACTATCTGCCATAACAGCGGCAGCCAGTTCGCCGCCTGTCAGCACATAGTCGCCAATGCTTATCTCCCTTGTCACGAGGTGTTCCCTTATGCGATAGTCTATGCCCTTGTAGTGTCCGCAGATGATTATGAGGTTCTCCTTCAGCGACAGTTCGTTGGCTATGCCTTGGTTGAAGGTCTCGCCGTCAGGTGCAGTGAAGATTATCTCATCGTAGTCTCGCTCAGCTTTCAGCGCTGCTATGCAGGCATCGAGCGGCTGACATTGTATCAGCATCCCTGCCGCACCGCCGTATGGATAGTCATCTACACGTCTCCATTTGTCTGCCGTATAGTCCCTCAGGTTGTGCAGGTGTATCTCTGCCAGTCCCTTTTTCTGGGCTCTGGCAAGGATAGACTCCTCCACGAATCCCTTCAGCATTTCTGGCAATACGGTTATGATGTCTATTCTCATTATGGTGTAATTTTGTTGCAAAGGTAATAAAAATAATTCATAATTCACTATTCTTTCAACCTTAAACTTTCATCTTTCAACTTTTCTTTGTACCTTTGTCTCACTTTTTTCACGCTTACGGCAATGACTGAAACCGAAAAAATACATACCCTACGCCAGCAGTTGCACGAACATAACCATCGTTACTATGTTCTCAACAGCCCCATAATATCCGATCAGGACTTTGACTTCATGATGCACGAACTCCAAGACTTGGAGGCGAAGCATCCCGAGTTGTACGACCCTAACTCGCCCACGATGCGTGTAGGTAGCGACATCACCAAGGAGTTTAAGCAGGTCAGCCATAAATACCCCATGCTCTCGCTCGCCAACACCTACAACGAACAGGACGTGGAGGAATGGTACAACCAAGTGAAGCGCGGACTGGAGGGCGAAGACTTCGAGGTCTGCTGCGAGATGAAGTATGACGGTCTGTCTATCTCCCTCACCTACGAGCACGGCAGGCTTGTGCAGGCTGTGACACGTGGCGACGGGGTGCATGGCGATGATGTCACCGCCAACGTAAAGACCATACGCAGCATACCGCTCGTCTTACAACCCGACCTGGGCTATCCCGATAACTTCGAGATACGTGGTGAGATACTCATGCCTTGGGCAAGCTTCAACCGCCTCAATGCCGAGCGTGAGGACATTGGCGAGCAGCCCTTTGCTAATCCACGCAACGCTGCCTCGGGCACGCTCAAGAGTCAGGATTCTCGTGTGGTGGCAGAGCGTGGTCTTGATGCCTACCTCTATTATCTGTTAGGTGATGAGGTGAAAGCGGAAGGTCATTATGAGGCATTGGAGACGGCACGCTCATGGGGCTTCAAGATTTCCGAAGCCATGAAGAAGGTGAAGACCTTGCAGGAGATTTACGACTTCATCAATTATTGGGACACAGAGAGAAAGAACCTGCCAGTGGCAACTGACGGCATAGTGTTGAAAGTCAACTCCCTGCGCCAGCAGCGCTCCCTTGGTCTCACAGCCAAGAGCCCTCGCTGGGCAATAGCCTATAAGTTCAAGGCTGAGCGTGTGTGCACTCGTCTCTTGGAGGTCACCTATCAGGTGGGCAGGACTGGTGCCATCACCCCTGTTGCCAACATGGAGACGGTACACCTCTCTGGCACCAACGTGCGTCGTGCCACCCTTAACAACGAAGACTTCATCCGTTCCCTCAACCTCCACGAGGGCGACTACGTGTATGTAGAGAAGGGCGGCGAGATTATCCCCAAGATAGTAGGTGTTGACGAGAGTCGTCGTCAGCCTGATGCCAAGCCCATACAGTTTATTACCCATTGCCCTGAGTGTGGTGCTGAGTTGCGCAGGGTAGAGGGTGAAGCTGCTCATTATTGTCCCAACGACACAGGTTGTCCGCCACAGATAAAAGGGCGCATCGAACATTTCATAGCACGCAAGGCTATGAACATCGACTCCTTAGGTCCCGAGACGGTAGATACCTTCTACGAGCGTGGCTTGATAGAGAACATTGCCGACCTCTACACCCTCACGGCACAGCAGATGAACTACGAGGGCAACCGCGAGAAGTCGGCACGCAAGGCTGTGGAGGCTATCGAGGCATCAAAGCAGGTACCATTCGAGCGAGTGGTCTTCGCCCTCGGCATACGTATGGTTGGCGAAACGACGGCAAAGCTCCTCGCACGCCATTTCAAGGACATCGAAGCCCTGCGCAATGCCACTGTGGAACAGCTCACCGAGGTTGATGGAGTGGGGGAGATTATAGCCGTTAATGTGGTGGAATACTTCCGTAACGAGAAGAACAAAGAGATTGTTGACCGCCTCATATCCTACGGCTTGCAGATGGAAATTAGCGAACAGCAGCGACAGGCGCTCGGCACGGAGCTTGAGGGCATGTCAATAGTGATAAGCGGTGTCTTCACCCACCACAGCCGCGATGAATACAAAGCTATTATAGAGCAACACGGAGGCAAGAACATTGGCTCCATAAGTGGCAAGACATCCTTCATACTGGCAGGCGACAACATGGGACCCGCCAAACTGCAAAAGGCAGAGAAACTCGGCATAAGGATAGTTTCGGAGGACGAGTTCCTTGAAATGATTAACGATAACGAAGATATTCCCGTTCCCGTTAACGTTCCCGTTGAAGATGTTCCCGTTGAAAAAAACAATGGTCCTGTGCAACTCTCATTGTTCTAAATGATGACTGTCAGTGTATTCAATCCCGAACACGATATAGCCTTGGCAGAGGACTCGGCTGGCTATGTTCCTCCCAAGGCGGCACAAAAGTTGCGCAAAGACCTTCAGTGGATTGCCTCCTTATGGAAAGAAGAGGGTAAGGTGACAGTGTGGGGATGGGATAAGGCGATAGTAAAGGAGCTGAAGCAGCAGGGGGTGCCAACGGAACAACTGCCAACAGATGAGCAATTGGATGCTATCCGCACATTGTCCAATAGAAGCCTTGCAGTAGAAATGCTGGCAGACCTGCGCGATATAGATGGTACTACGGGACACTCGGAAGTGTGTTACACGTTAGACGATGTCATAGCCTTCAAAGAGAGGTTTGGCGACACCATAGTGAAAGCACCTTGGAGCAGCAGCGGTAGGGGAGTAAAACCATTCACAGATAACAGCTTACGCTTCATTGGTAACACCATAGCGAAGCAGGGCACTGTGATAGCCGAGAAGAAATGTGACCGAGTGCGAGACTTCGCCATAGAATACAGCATCGGCAGACATGGGGAGATAAACTGTGAGGGGCTGTCGCTATTTGACACTTCGTTGGGAGCGTACAAAGGCAATATGCTTCTGGAAGAAGACGAAAAGCTGAATATCCTTGCCGAGTATGTGGACAAGGAACTGATAAAACAGGTTTCTGGACGAATAAAGCAGTTCCTGTCTCCACGTTTGAAAGGTTCGTACGAAGGACCATTTGGCGTTGACATGATGATATGCCGTTCGGCTGACGGCTACCTTCTCAACCCCTGCGTGGAGATAAACCTCAGGCGAACTATGGGACACGTGGCGCTGGCACTCACTTCGCAAGGTCATCGCGGCACCATGTCCGTATTATATAATAAGGAGAAAGACAAATACGAATTAAAATATTAAGACACTTATGATGAAGAAAGCAATCCTTACCATGCTGGTAGCACTACCAGTCTTTGCATCAGCAGAAAACTACAAGTCGCAGGTGTGGTCGCCCGATAACGGCGACGGCACATTCACCAACCCCGTCATCAACGCCGATTACTCCGACCCCGACGTCTGCGTAGGAGCCAGCGGCGAGGACTTCTACCTCACAGCCTCCTCCTTCTCCCACATCCCTGGCTTGCCCATACTCCATTCCAAGGACCTCGTAAACTGGGAAATCATCAACCATGCCGTTAAGGCACTGCCACCTTACGACCGCTACAACGTGCCACAGCACGGCAACGGCGTGTGGGCGCCAAGCATACGCTACAACCAGTATAACCAGACCTACTACATCTATTGGGGCGACCCCGACCTCGGCGTCTTCGTCACAACGGCGAAAGACCCTGCCGGCACATGGACTGAGCCAAAGTGTATCATATCAGGCAAAGGCATGATAGACACCTGCCCTTTGTGGGATGAGGACGGCAGATGTTACCTCGTCAACGGATGGGCAAATAGCCGCTGCCAGTTCAACTCCGTGCTCACCGTGCGCGAGATGACGGCTGACGGTATGGAGGCTATCAGCGACCCCGTGATAGTCTTTGACGGCAACGGCACCCCCGACCGCACCTCCGAAGGTCCCAAGTTCTACAAGCGCGACGGATGGTACTGGATAATGAACCCTGCAGGCGGAGTGCCCATCGGTCACCAGCTCGCCATGCGCAGCCGCTCACCCTTCGGACCTTACGAGAGCAAGACCGTGCTGGCACAAGGCACCACCAATATCAACGGTCCCCACCAAGGCGGATGGGTACACCTCAAGAGCGGCGAAGACTGGTTCCTCCACTTCCAGGACAAGGAAGCCTACGGCAGGGTGGTATGGCTCGAACCCGTCAAGTGGGTTGACGGATGGCCTACTATGGGCGAGAACGTAGGCAAGGTGAAGGCTTACGGCAAACTTGAGAAATACTGCGGACAGCCAGTCCTTACTTACAAGAAGCCAAAAGTTTCTGCTCCCGTTACCGTTCCCGTTAACCCAGTGGAGAGCGATGAGTTCAACACCACCGTGCTCGGACGCCAGTGGCAGTGGAACGCCAACTACGACCAGACCTACGGCATGCCAACCCCCTACGGCTACTACCGCGTATTCTGTCATCGCCAGTCAGCCGACTATAAGAATATGTGGGAGGCAGGCAACCTGCTCCTGCAAAAGACTCCTGCCGACAACTTCACCGCCACAGCCAAGCTCGAAGTGACGGCAAAGGAGGCAGACCAGTACGGCGGCATCACCGTCTTCGGTATGGACTATTCAGCCCTCGTGCTCCGTAGGGTAGAGGGCGAGTTCCAGCTGCAACAGATAATATGTAAGGGAGCCGACAAAGGAAAGCCCGAAGAGGTCAAGATCATCAAGACCTTCAAGCCGACGGCAGAAGACAAGGTTGACTACCAGCCCGCCATCCACCGCACCATGTACCTGCGCCTCAACGTCAAGTATATCGGCGGCAAGGACTCCGACGGCAACAACAAGCACGAGGCACACGTCACCTTCGCCTATTCCGAGGACGGCAAGAAGTTCACCCCATGTGGCGACACTTTCCGTATGCGCCAGGGCAAGTGGGTAGGAGCTAAGGTCGGCATCCTCGCTGCCGAGACTGCAGGTAAGAAAGTTCGCGGATGGGTAGATGTCGATTGGTTCCGCATCAGCAAATAATATTCATCCTGTCAAAGCATAACGTTTATCCCGTCAAAGCATAACATTTATCGCATCAAAGCATAGCTTTTATCCTATTAAAGCTATGCTTTAGCACCCTAAAAGCATATTTTTTCCATACCAAAAGCATAGCTAAAGGGTACATGAAGCATAGCTAAAGGGTACATCCAGCTATGCCAGAGGGTACATGAAGCATAGCCAGAGGCTACACCCCACTAATTCTTTGGAATCCCGCATGAATACTGGGATGGAGCAAGTGGGGTACAAGCATCGACACCCCACTTGTACCCAACCTGAACCCCACTCGGACCCCACTAAAAGGTTGTCATCCAACTTTTGGGGTGCACTTCAGGGTTGAAGTGAGGTCTAAGTGGGGTGTCGGCATACATACCCCACGCGCTTCAGCCCAGTAACCATGCGGCTTCGCGAGGTGCAAGTGGGTATGTGGGGTATATTTCCGAAATTCTCCAAAATTCATACAGAAGGGGAAAATCTCAATGTTTTTCCCCTTCTTTTTTGT
>JAFVBX010000031.1 GCA_017479675.1 Prevotella sp. | reverse complement strand
CTTTATAGTTCGTTCAGCCAGTTGTTCATGTCCTCTATGTTATGAAAGGTCTTGCCTTTGCCTTCTGCAATATCTCGCTCTGCTTGGTCCAGACTGCGAAAATACTCTTCTTTAGAGAAAAGAGTTGGGTCACTTTCTGCGAGAGTACCAAGATTGCGTAGTATTTCAGCATTAAGAGTGGCTGTTGTTATCGTTGTCATAATCTTAATAGATATATCTTTCGTCTGCAAAAGTAACAATAATTCTTGAAACAACAAAGAAAGTGGAGAAAAAAAACGTTAGTTGGAGCCTATGTATAGCAATATCATGGAGAGAATGACAAGGGCGAGGTCGAGTGCCTTGGCTTTAAGGTTCTTCTCATGAAGCAACAGGGCGCCGCAGAGGAAGCTGACGATTACCGAGCCGCGCCTTACCATGCTTACGATGCTTATCATGGCACCGTCCATGCCGAGGGCGTAGAAATATACGAAGTCTGCCATGCAGAGGAAGAGGCTTATCAGGGGTATGCTCCACGTCCAGTGGAACGGCGTGGTCTTCTTGTGGGTGGGAAGCCATAGTAAAAGGAGCATTACTGCCATCATGCCCAGCTGGTAGATGTTGTACCATGACTGCACAGCCATCTTGTTGAGCCCCACGCCACCGTTCTCGGGTGTTGCCATGAGGTATTTGTCGTATAGTCCGCTGACGGCTCCGAGTATGTTGCTCAGTATGACGAAGTATATCCACTTGTCGTGCCACCAGTTTATGCCTTCCTTCTTCGATGTGTGCTTGAGCATCTCGATGCCTATGAGGGCTACGATGACGCCAAGCCACTGCCACACGTTGAGCCTCTCGGCAAAGATGGTCATGGCTCCCACAAGCACCATGACGGGGCGTGTGGCGTTGATAGGTCCGACAATGGTCAGCGGCAGGTGCTTCAGTCCGAAGTAGGCGAGAAGCCATGAGGAGAGCACTATGCACGACTTCAGTATGATGTAGCGTTGCTCTGCCCAGTTGAAGTCAGTGCAGTAGAATATGGAGTGCTCAGCTATCTGTCCGCTGTGTGACAGTATGATGAAGGGGAGGAAGATGATGCTCGAGAAGAGCGTGTTGAGCAGCAGCACGGGTATTACGGCATTGCTGTCGAGTGCCTGCTTCTTGAACACGTCATAGAAGCCCAGCAGGGCTGCACTGAGAAAGGCAAGGAGTATCCAGAGCATTCTTCTTCCTTAAACTATCAACTGTTATACTTGCTTGCCTGCTCCTTGGCGAAAGTGGGGTCGTCGAAATAGTCTATGCGCATGGCGTGGCGCACCTCGTTCAAGGTCTTGATGCCGCGCTCGCGTGCTGCATCGGTGCCCTTGCGCAGTATCTCCACCACCTCGGGTATGCGCTGTTCCCACTCATGGCGGCGTTCGCGTATAGGTTCCAAGCGGTCGTTGAGCACGTTGAGGAGGAACTTCTTACATGTTCCGTCGCCCAGTCCGCCACGACAGTAGTGTGCCTTCATCTCGTCAAGGTTCTTATAGTCGGGCAGGAACTTCTCAAAGTCCTCGTCCTTGCAGAAGGCGTCGAGGTATGTGAACACCGTGTTGCCCTCCAAGTGTCCTGGGGAGTCGATGGTAAGGTGCTGAGGGTCGGTAAACATGGAGTTGACCTTCTTCTTCAGTTCCTTGGCAGAGTCGGAGAGGTAGATGCAGTTGCCCAGTGACTTCGACATCTTAGACTTGCCGTCTGTGCCAGGCAGACGCATACAAGCCTGATTGTCTGGCAGCAGTATCTTTGGCTCTACGAGTACGTTGCCGTAGATGTGGTTAAAGCGGCGCACTATCTCGTTGGTCTGCTCAAGCATGGGCTTCTGGTCTTCGCCCACTGGCACCGTTGTTGCCTTGAAGAGCGTGATGTCCGCTGCCTGTGAGATAGGGTAGCAGAAGAAGCCTGTCGGCGTGCCGCCCTCGAACTTGCGCATCTCCAGCTCTGTCTTAACTGTTGGGTTGCGCTGCAGGCGCTGTACGCTGACGAGGTTCATGTAGTAGAAAGACAACTCGGTCAGTTCTGGCACGGCGCTCTGTACGAAGATGTGCGTCTTCTCAGGGTCTATGCCTGCTGCCAGATAGTCCAGTGCCACCTCCACTACGTTCTGCCTTATCTTCTCGGGGTTGTCGGCATTGTCAGTGAGAGCCTGTGCATCGGCTATCATGATGAATATCTCGTCGTATTCGCCAGAGTTCTGCAACTCTACGCGGCGGCGCAGTGAACCTACATAGTGTCCTATATGCAGTTTGCCAGTAGGTCTGTCGCCTGTAAGTATTACTTTCTCCATATATCTTGTTAGTTTTTGGTTTGCAAAGGTACAAAATAATTATGAATTATGACACAAAGTGATGAGCATTTTTGCGAACTAACTATGATTTATGAATTATTTCGCACTTTTTCTCTTTTTGTACAGTTGGTAGGAGTTGACTATGTTATGCCAAATGGAGTAAAATCCGCCTGCCGTAGCAGAGATGGGGCAGAGGAAGGTGTAGCCCAGCCAGATGATGAAGATGGTGTTCTTCTGTCCCATAGCCTGTCCTGCCTCCATCCTGAAGCCATAGTGCTTGCCTATCCACCAGCCGAATGTGAACTGGAAGATGCAGGCAATGAGTGTTGCCAAGGCTATGGACGATACGGCGGCAAGGCTCTCGTTGCTGTGTGCCAAAGCCCTGCATGTTATGGCGATAGCGAAGGCAAGTGCCACAGCCCAAAGGTAGAAGGCAAGGTCTCTGACGGAGAGAATCTTTGTATGCAGCCGTGGCAGAAGGAAACGTGTGCCCCAGGCGAGTAGCAGTGGGAAGATAAGTAGAGGGAACACCTTCTTGATGATGGTGACGAAAGCTGTCAGGAAGGTGAGGTGCGACTGCATGTGGGTGATGGGCAACAGCAAGGGGATGAGCAGTGCCACCACAAGGTTGATGAGTATGGTGTAGGAAGTCGTTGAGGCTGAGTCACCGCCAAGTTTCTGGGTTACTACGGCGCACGCTGTTGCCGTAGGGCAGATGATGGCGAGCATGAAGGCTTCAAGCGCAAAGTGGAAAGTGCTGTTTGCATTCTCTCCGACGCTTAGCGGCACCATATACATTATTATACATACTGCAGCAAACAGTCCGCCCTGCGTCAGCAATACCCAGAACTGCCATTTGTGGGGACGCAGCTGCGACGGACTGACCTTGCAGAATGCGATGTAGAGCATCACGAAGAGCAGTATGGGTTGCAGTGTTTCGACGAAATGGAGCACATCGTCCTTAGCCTCTGGCGACAAAGGCAACTCCCTGCCAAGAAAATAGGCAAGGATGCCACATATCATGCTGACGGGCAATGTCCAGTTTTTTAAAAAGCGTAGGAGCATACTTTGGCAGAGTTAAGGAAACACCTTATTGTCTCGTTGGTTGAAAATGCTGTTTGATTTTCTGCTCCCTGTGCTCCAAAAGCACCTCAACGCCAAACTTGTTGTGTATGTGCTCGGCAAGATGCTGTGCGGAATAGACGGAGCGGTGCTGACCGCCTGTGCATCCAAAGCAGAACATGAGGCTGGTGAAGCCACGCTGCAGGTATCGCATAACATGAGCGTCGGCAAGCTTATAGACTGATTCTAAGAATGTTAATATCTCACCATCGTCCTCGAGAAAACGGATAACAGGCTCGTCAAGACCTGTGAGTTGCTTGTATGGCTCGTAGCGTCCAGGGTTATGGGTGCTGCGGCAGTCGAATACATATCCGCCGCCATTTCCAGAGTCGTCGGCAGGTATTCCTTTGTGGAAAGAAAAACTATAGACCTTGACGACGAGAGGTCCCTTGCCGTCGTATTTAGAGTATGTAGCTTTACCGTCTGAAGGGTTGACGTTATACGGATTGTTGTCTGTCGTCTTGTATCCGTCCTTACGCTTTACGGGTTCCACTGGCTGCGGGGCATACTGTGGCAGTTCGGTAAGCTGTTTCAGTACGTTGATGAGGTAAGGGTAGGGGAAATCATTCTCCTTTATGAGCTCACGTAGGTTCTGTATTGCCGGCGGTATGCTCTGTATGAAGTGTGCCTTGCGCTCGAAATACCCTCTAAAGCCGTAGGCACCAAGCACTTGCAACGTGCGGAATAGCACGAAGAGTTGCAGTCGGTCGCTGAATTCCTTGAATGGAGGTACCTCGGTATAGTGGCTGAGTGACTTGTAATAGTCTTTGACGAGTTCCTGTCGCAGCGACTTGCTGTAGCGTGCCGATGCCTGCCATAGGAATGACGCCACGTCGTAGTAGTAGGGACCCTTGCGCCCTCCTTGGAAGTCTATGAAATAGGGCTCTTCTTCTCCCTTGGCATTTTTTACCAGCATAACGTTCCTTGCCTGAAAATCGCGATAGAGGAAACAGTTGTCGTTTCCGTTTCCGTTCGTCAGGTCTTTAGCCAAAAGCTTGAAGCTGGCTTCAAGTTTCATCTCGTGGAAGTCAATGCCAGTAGCTTTCAGGAAGCAGTATTTGAAGTAGTTGAGGTCGAAGAGCACATTCTCCTGGTCGAACTCCGGCTGGGGGTAGCACACTGAGAAGTCCAGTCCACGGGCACCTCTCACCTGCACGTTAGGAAGTTCGCAGATGGTCTTTCTGAGCAGTTCTTTCTCTTTGAGCGTATAACGTCCGCCGGCATCCCTGCCACCCTTGACCGCATCAAACAAAGAACGGGCGCCCAAATCCTGTTGCAGATACCTCATCTCGTCATCCGACTGGGCGTATATCTGTGGTATGGGCAGTTTGCGCTTTGCAAAATGACGCGCTATGGAGAGAAAGGCGTGGTTCTCTTCCTTTGAGGTTCCGATACAGCCTATTACGCACTTTCCAGTTTCATCGGTGAGGCGATAATATTCACGGTTACTGCCTGCACCAGGAAGTTTTTCCATCAATGCAGGTTCAGAGCCGTGCCACTCTGTATAAAGTCTTTTTAGTTCTTGCATAGTATGTCGTTAAGTTCTTCGCTGTCGCCGAGACGTCCGTTTATTATGCCCACGACCTCAACCTTACCCTTGAGGCACAGTTTGTCGTCGGAGGCACGGTAAATGTCTTGATAGAAGATGTAACGCAATCCGTCCTTCTCAAGACGTGTGCGGACCACGTATTCGTCCATTCCCTTCAGTGGCACCTTGAAACGCATGTCGATGCGTGCCACCACACAGTCTATGCCTCGGTTGTGCAGTTCGGCAAAGCTAACGTTCCTGGAGCGCAGGAACTGGTGGCGTGCATGTTCCAGGTAGTGCTGATAGTTGGCATTGTTTACAATACCCTGAATGTCACACTCGTAGTCTCTTACGATGTCTCTATGTTCGTGTATGTAGCTCATATCTTACCATCCAAATGCTTTTGCTGATGAAAGCCAGTGACCTTGTGCGCGCATCACCTGTTCTATGATGTCGCGTGCGCATCCCTCGCCGCCTTTATAAGGGCTTATGTATGTTGATATTTCCTTTATGTCGCTGCATGCGTCGGCAGGACAACACGGACAGCCTGCCATCTGCATCACCTCGTAGTCGGGTATGTCGTCGCCGACGTAGATTACCTCTTCGGCTGTAAGTCCGTTGTCGGCAAGGTATTTCCTGAACACTTCTATTTTCGTGGAGCATGACATGAAGATATCCTTCATGCCCAGTTTGCGATAGCGTTCCTCTATGCCCTTGTCCGTACCGCCCGATATGATGGCAAGTCGCAGTCCCATCTTTATGGCAAGTTGTATGGCGTAGCCGTCCTTGATGTTGACGGTGCGTACCGGCATACCGTCAGGACTCATCTGTATGGTGTTGGTGGAAAGCACTCCGTCAACATCAAATATGATGGCCTTTACAGCTTTCAGGTCGTAATTTATCATATTGTAAAATTTTTATGCAAAAGTACTGATTTTTGTCAAGTTATGCAATAAATAAGTTGAAAAAGTGCTTCTATGTGCGAAAAAAATTGTACTTTTGCATTCGTTCAGAATAATAAGGTATAAGGTATAAAGAATAAGGTATAACGAATAAATAAGGTAAAAAGATGAATATACATGATTATGATTTTGAGGGAAAGAAGGCTATAGTACGTGTGGACTTCAACGTGCCACTCGACGAGAACGGTAAGATAACGGACACTACACGTATCCGTGGAGCCATGCCTACGCTGAAATACATACTCGACAATGGCGGAGCGCTCATTATAATGTCCCACATGGGAAAGCCGAAGGGACAGGTGCGTGCACGTCTGTCACTTTCACAGATAAAAGATATAGTGTCAGCACGACTGGGCTGTAACGTTCTCTTCTGCTCCGACTGCGCACGTGCTGCGGCAGACGTGGCAGCATTGCAGCCTGGCGAGGTGCTTCTTCTTGAAAACCTCCGCTTCTATGCCGAGGAGGAAGGCAAAGTGTCAGGTGACGCCAACCTGCCAAAGCTTACTAAGGGCACACCAGAATATGAGGCAGCAGAGAAAGACCTCAAGGAACGCCAGAAGAAACTTGCTCAGACTCTTGCATCATACGCCGACTGCTACGTTAACGATGCCTTTGGCACCGCTCACCGTAAGCATGCCTCAACTGCAATCATAGGCGACTATTTCGATGCCGACAACAAGATGCTCGGCTTCCTCATGGAGAAGGAGGTGAGGGCTGTTGAGAAAATACTCAGCGACATCAAGCATCCGTTCACTGCCATCATGGGTGGCTCAAAGGTTTCAACGAAGATAGGTATCATCGAAAACCTTATGGACAAGGTTGATAACCTCATTCTCTGTGGCGGCATGACATTTACCTTCGCCAAGGCGATGGGCGGCAAGGTAGGCAACTCTCTCTGTGAGGACGACAAACTCGACCTCGCCCTCTCCATAATAGATAAAGCCAAGAGAAACGGCGTGAACCTCATACTCGGTTCCGACTGCGTGGCTGGCAATGCTTTCGACAACAAGTGTAAGACGGTGGTATGTCCTGCAGGCGACGTGCCTGACGGATATATGGGACTTGATGCAGGTCCTGACAGCCAGAAGCAGTTTGCAGAAGCTATCAAGGATGCCAAGACCATTCTGTGGAACGGTCCTGCCGGAGTCTTCGAGTTCAAGAACTTTGCCAAAGGATCGCGTGCCATTGCCAAGGCAGTGGCAAAGGCTACCAAGCATGGCGCCTTCTCTCTCGTCGGCGGTGGTGACTCTGTGGCATGTATTAACAAGTTTGGTATGTCAGAGTCAGTGTCTTATATTTCAACAGGCGGCGGTGCACTGCTCGAAGCTATCGAAGGCAAGACTCTCCCAGGTGTTGCAGCCGTACTCGGCGAGTAACCTCGAAATAACGACATAACGATATATCGACATAACGACATAACGATTTAATTTTCAAAATAAAAAAATCATCATGAAAATTTCAGATTACAATTTTGCAGGCAAGAAGGCAATCGTCCGTGTTGACTTCAACGTACCTCTTCAGGACGGTAAGATTACTGACGACACCCGTATTCGTGGTGCTTTGCCTACACTTAAGCTCATCCTTGAGAAGGGTGGTTCGCTGATTATTATGTCTCACATGGGTAAGCCAAAGGGCAAGGTAAAGGCAGAACTCTCACTGAGCCAGATCGTTGACGCGGTGTCACAGGCTCTTGGCACACCAGTACAGTTCTGTGATGACTGCCAGAAGGCTGACGCACAGGCAGCTGCCCTCAAGCCAGGCGAGGTGCTGCTCCTCGAAAACCTCCGCTTCTATGCTGAGGAAGAGGGTAAGCCAGTAGGTATCGACAAGGAAGATCCTGCTTATGACGAGGCAAAGAAGGCTATGAAGGCTTCACAGAAGGAGTTTGCCAAGAAACTCGCTTCTTATGCTGACTGCTGGGTGATGGATGCCTTCGGCACCGCTCACCGCAAGCACGCTTCTACAGCCGTTATCGCTGACTATTTCGATGCAGACAACAAGATGCTCGGCCTCCTCATGGAGAAGGAAGTTGCAGCTGTTGACAACGTGCTCTCTAACATCAAGCGTCCTTTCGTTGCCATCATGGGGGGTTCAAAGGTGTCTTCAAAGATTGGCATCATCGAGAACCTCCTCGGCAAGGTTGACAAGCTCATCCTCTGCGGCGGCATGACCTATACCTTCTCTAAGGCTCACGGCGGCAACATCGGTAAGTCTATCGTAGAGCTCGACAAGCTTGACGTAGCACTCAACGTAGAGAAGATGGCTAAGGAAAACGGTGTAGAACTTGTTCTGCCAGTTGACTGCGTCACAGGTGACGATTTCTCTAACGATGCTAACCAGACCATCGTACCAGTTACCAACATACCTGACGATGTTGAGGGCATGGATGCAGGTCCTAAGTCTCGCGAACTCTTCGCCAAGGCTCTCGATGGTGCAAAGACCATCCTTTGGAACGGTCCTGCAGGTGTATTCGAGTTCGACAACTTCTGCGCAGGTTCACGTGCTATCGGCGAAGCAGTGGCAAAGGCAACCTCTGAGGGTGCTTTCTCACTCATCGGCGGCGGTGACTCTGTAGCTTGTGTCAACAAGTTCGGCTTGGCTGACAAGGTAAGCTATATCTCAACAGGCGGCGGTGCACTGCTCGAAGCTATCGAGGGTAAGACTCTCCCTGGCGTTGCAGCTGTTCTCGGCGAGTAATTTCAGAATAGTATAATAAAAAATAGGCATCCATGCATATTTTCGTGCATGGATGCCTTTCTTGTTTTATTGAAGTTGTTTATTACATTATTATATTTACATCAGTCCAAGAAATCTCTGTGAGTACTTGCATTCTTTATCTCAGATTTTGTTACACGTTTGTAGGTTAAACGCCCCTGATTACAATAATCGGGCTCTAGCCAATACATATATTCGGACAAATCTTTTGAAGTGCACCCCAAAAGTAGAACAGCAAAGAAAAGAGGGAAAAAGTGCTTAGCTTCTGTGATAAATTAACTGGTTAATTTGATGAATTAACTAGTAAATTTTAAAAATTAACCAGTTAATTTAAAGCAATAGCTATGCTTCTGTATGTGTTTCGCTAAGCGAAACTGGAGGAATGGCAAAATAAAAGCACAGCCTTCGTGTGGGTGGAAGGCTGTGCTTGATGCAGGGGCTTTGCCTCTTGTGGAAGGCGAAGCCATGTGGTATGGTCTTTGCTCCGGATGCGCCTTTACTTTGCGTAGGCAACGGAGCGTGTCTCGCGGATTACGGTAATCTTGACCTGTCCCGGGTAGGTCATCTCGTTCTGTATGCGAGTGGCGATGTCGTTGGACAGTGTCTCTATCTCGGCATCGGTGATCTTGTCGGCTCCTACGATGACGCGGAGCTCACGGCCTGCCTGGATGGCATAGGTCTTGGTGACGCCAGGGTAGGACATGGCGATAGCCTCAAGGTCGTTGAGGCGCTTGATGTATGCCTCGACAATCTCGCGGCGTGCGCCTGGACGTGCGCCAGAGATGGCATCGCAGACCTGGACGATGGGTGCGAGGAGGGAGGTCATCTCCATCTCGTCGTGGTGTGCACCGATGGCATTGCAGATGACTGCCTTCTCCTTGTATTTCTCGGCGAGCTTGGCTCCATAGAGTGCGTGAGGCATTTCGAGTTCCTCGTCGGGCACCTTGCCTATGTCGTGGAGCAGACCAGCACGCTTTGCCTTTTTGGGGTTGAGGCCGAGTTCGGCTGCCATCACGGCACAGAGGTTGGCTGTCTCACGTGCGTGCTGCAAGAGGTTCTGACCGTAGGATGAACGATACTTCATCTTACCCACGATGCGCACCAGTTCGGGGTGCAGACCGTGGATGCCGAGGTCGATGGTGGTGCGCTTACCTGTCTCGATGATTTCTTCGTTGAGTTGCTTCTTGACCTTTGCCACAACTTCCTCGATGCGTGCAGGGTGTATGCGTCCGTCGGTAACAAGTTGGTGGAGGGCGAGGCGGCATGTCTCACGGCGTATGGGGTCGAAGGCAGAGATAACGATAGCCTCGGGGGTGTCGTCAACGACTATTTCTACTCCGCAGGCTGCTTCGAGTGCACGGATGTTGCGGCCTTCACGTCCTATGATGCGTCCCTTCACTTCGTCGTTGTCTATGTGGAAGACAGAGACGGAGTTTTCTATTGCAGCCTCTGTTGCCACACGCTGTATGGTCTTGATGACAATCTTCTTTGCCTCGTTGTTGGCATTGATTTTTGCCTCGTCCATTATCTCATTGATGTAGCTCTGGGCGTTGGTGCGTGCCTCGTCCTTGAGGCTTTCGATGAGGCGGCTCTTGGCTTCCTCGGCGGAGAGTCCTGAGAGTTGCTCCAGCTTCTCGCGCTCCTGCATCTGCATGTCGGAGAGTTCCTGCTCCTTGAGTGCGAGCAGCTTCTTGTCGTTCTCTATGCGCTGCTGCTGTTGCTCTATCTCCTGACGCTTGCGTGAGAGGTCTTCCTGTCGCTGGTTGATGGAGATTTCACGTTGCTTGAGCTTGTTCTCGGTCTGCTGAATCTTCTGGTTGCGCTGCTGCACCTCGCGTTCGAGCTCGCTCTTCTTGTTGATAAACTTTTCCTTCACCTCGAGCAGTTTCTTTTCCTTCAGGACTTCTGCTGCTTTCTCGGCGTTGGAAATCATTTCGCGATATTTGCCCTTGATTACGTATCTGAAAATCAAGTAGCCTAAGACACATCCGACGATAATTCCGGAGATGGCTATAATTACTTCAGTCATGTGATTTATAATAAATAATGTGTTATTGTAAATATTCTCTTGCTACTTTAGTGCTTCAGCAATTTCTGAAGACAGCTGTGAGAGAATATCCGTAAAGGGGGAAACATCGTTGCGCTTTGCCTCGGTGACGCATGTCAGGGCAATGTCTATCATGGCAAAATAGGTGATTTCCTTGTCGCCCTTCTTGCCTTTGTATGCATTGAAATACGCATTGAGTTTCTCATTGATCAACTTACCAGCCAAGCGATACTGCTCTTCCTGTTCCCTTGGGACGCGGATGGCAATATCTGTATCGTAGATATGTAGGTTGATATGTTGTTTCTCTGTCTGTCCGTTCATCGTTGCTGAATGGGGTTAGTCATCGTTCTCCTCTTCGTTGCCGTTGAGAAGTGCCATGCACTGGTTGACGCTACGTATCAGCTTTTGTATCTTCTTTTTTGATGTCTCAATGTCTCCATCTGTGATGTTGATCATCTTTGCCATCATCATAGCGTTGTATTTCTTTTCTTGAAGACTTAGTTGTTCTTTTAGTTTGGTGATTTCTGCATCGCGCTGGCTTACCACAGCAGTGAGTTCGCTGTTCGCCTTCTTCAGTTCTCCCACTTTGAGGATGAGCTGACGAACACGTGTAGCAAACGTCTTTAGTATGGTTTCTGCGTCTTGCATTCTTTACTTTCTGTGATAGGATAGGTTAAAGTTCGGACACAAAAGTAATACTTTTTTTGTTAACAGCCAAATCTTTGAGCCTTTTTTTGTTATGAAAGGGCAAAATTACTCTTGCGGCTTCTCTTTTTTCGCCAGCATGACCAGTTGGAATACGAAGTTTGTTATCCAGTCCTGCGAAAAGTTGAGACGCTGGTTGTACTTCCTCACAGATGCAACAGCCTTGAGGGTTGCTGCATCGTCGAAGTCGTTCTTCGTAAACAGGTCATTTACAGTCTTTTCCGTCATAGCGTAGAGGGCTTTCTTGAAGAACGACGGAAGCCTGAGTTTGAACTTCATGAGGTTGCCCATGAGCATCATGAGGTCTTGCGTGAAACCTTGGAACTGGTAGAGGTAGGTCTGTACGTCCTGCATCTTGCGGCAGTTCTTGGCGATGCTCTTGTCTATCTCCTTGAAGAATAGGTCGTTGTGGCCGTACATGTCCTTGAGCATCTTGCTGCAAGCGCGTTTCTCGGCTATGCCGAGCTTGTTGCGCTCTGTGTGCACCTTGAATGTTGACTTGAAGAGACGGAGGTCGGGCAGCATGGCGATGTTGTTTATTCCCACCTGTGCTGCTATGGCTGACTGGAAATAAACGCGGATGAGCATCATATAGTCTTGCATGCCACCTACCTTAGGTGCATCCTTCTTACCGAAAATCTTTGAAAATATACCCATATTTGTCGTTATAAAGTGAAAAAATCAAGCGCAAAGTTACAAAAAAAAGTGCTAATCTTAAAATTATAGAGCATTTTTCTTGTGGTTTAAAATAAACTTTGTACCTTTGCAAAGCAAAAATAGCTCTATATATGAACAATACAATGATGACTGAAGATAAAAATGCCGTCATAAAATGGGTGGTCTTTTTATTTGATGCTATTACCTTAGTGTGCAGTTTGTCGCTCTTCGTGTATCTGTTCCCGCAGCATTGTCCACGAAGTGTCATAAACCATGTGCCTATAGCCACCACGTTGCTGTTGGTGACATTCTTCCTGTTTTCGGTCTCTGCCCCCTTGGTGATACACAACAGGGTGGTGCGCTTCACGCAGATAATACGTCGCAACTTTGCAGTAGTGGTGATGGCGCAGGCGGTGTTTGCCCTGCTATGGCACATGATGACGCGCAACAGCGACAACGAGATGCTGTTCAACCTGCTGTTCTGCTTTGTATTGTTCTTCGCCATCGTGTCGGTAAGGCTTATTGAACGCGAGCTGCTCAAGTTGTTGCGTGCCAGCGGCAGGAATACGCGTAGCGTGCTGTTCATAGGCAGCGACCCTGCCAACCTGATGGTCTATAACGACATAATGCTTGATGCCACGACTGGTTACCGTGTGTTGGGGTATTACAGCAACGACGTCATAGAGAATGCACCTGAAAGCCTAAAGAAGCTTGGCAGCCGCAAGGAACTGCGTGAGCTGATAGCTGCTGACGATATGTCGGTGCGTGTTGACGAGATATACTGCTCTTTGTCGCATGACGAGGAGGAAGAGATTACCAACCTCATGCGCTACTGCAACAAGCACGTGATAAGGTTCTTCTACGTGCCGAGGATGCAGAAGAACATCAAATTGTCGCTTAAGCCGCAGATAGTGGGAGGAAACGTGCTGTACACCAACTTCCACGAGCCGTTGGCATACGCAGGCAACAGGTTCGTAAAGCGTGCATTCGACGTGGTGTTCAGCTTGTTGGCACTGATATGTATCATGCCTTTCGTGCCCATCATAGCTGCCATCATAAAGATACAGAGCCCCGGTCCCGTATTCTTCAAACAGCTGCGCAGCGGACTGAACGGCAAGGATTTCATGTGCTACAAGTTCCGTTCGATGCACGTGAACGACCAGGCAGACACGTTGCAGGCAACGGAGGATGACTCGCGCAAATTTCCTTTCGGCGACTTCATGCGCCGCACGAACATAGACGAGTTGCCGCAGTTCTACAACGTACTGAGGGGTGACATGAGTATCGTGGGACCACGTCCTCACATGCTTTATCATACAGAGATATACTCTGCCTTGATAGAGAAATACATGGTGAGGCACTTTGCTAAGCCTGGCGTCACGGGACTTGCGCAGATAAGCGGCTATCGCGGCGAGACGTCGGAGCTGTCGCAGATGGAAGGACGCATCAAGAAAGATATAGAATACATAGAGCACTGGTCTATATGGTATGACATCAAGATATGCCTGCTTACGGTGAAGATGACATTCCTGGGTGACGAGAAAGCATTTTAGTCAGTACATTATTACATATAACTTATGAGTGAAAATACATACGTTCAAGATTTTGACATAGAAGAACAGGAGAGTGGCGGACTCGGTATATTCAGTTTTCAGTTTCTGTATCGCACCTTCCTGCTGAATTGGATATGGTTTGTGCTATCGTTGCTCATCTGTCTGGGATTGGCAGCGATATATCTGCGCTATACGCCACCAGTGTATTCGGTAAATGCCAAGATGCTGGTAAAGTCGGACAACACACGAGGCGGCAGGGTGTCAGGCGGTGTGTTGACAGGACAGATTGTACGGTCAGACGGTTTTGACAACGAGAAGGAGATACTGCGTTCGGTAGCATTGGCGGAAGACGTGGTGCACGACCTGAAGCTGTACGTTAGCTACACCCTTGAGGGAACGGTTACCGACAAGCCTATGTACGGCAACCAGCCTATCTTGGTGGATCTCGACCAGCCGCATTTGGAAAAGCTCAGCGGAAGCATCAGCCTCGTTGTGTCAAACGACAACGGAAAGATATCCGTCAAGGGCTCTTATCCCGGAGGAACGATAAAGAAAGAGGGCAAGCTGCCGATGACCATCAACTGCGGGGCTGGCTTGATATCTATAGCCACGAATCCTCACGGAGTGTGGACAGACGGCAAGGACGTAATGGTGTCAATAAACCAGCCACGACAGGTGGCACGTGGATATGCAGGAAGCATAGGGGCAACCGATTATTCCGAGGCAACGTCAATTGTCATACTGACACGAAACGATATTATTCCGCAGCGTTCCATAGACTACATCAAGCAGCTGACCATCTGTTATAACCGTCAGGCTAACGATGACAAGAACCAGATAGCTTTGCGCACCGAACAGTTTATCAACCAGCGTCTGGAGAAGATAAACAATGAACTCGGAAGTGCTGAGGGCGAGATGGAGGCATACAAGAAGAACAACCGTATCGCAGGCACCACGTCGAACGCAGGGGCAGCACTTGCAGGCACCGACCGTGAGGAGGATAACCTTGACGAGATGAATATGCAGATTATGCTGATGGAGTCGTTGAAGGACTATATGCGTATGCCTGTGAACAAGTATCAGACACTGCCCTCTAACGTAGGACTTACCGATGCTGCAGCCACATCACTCATAGCACAGTACAACGGTCTTGCCATGACACGTCAGCGTCTGATGCACTCGGCATCAGAAAATAGCCCTGCGGTAAAGACGTTGTCAGAGCAGATGGATGACTTGGAGAGTTCTATATATCGTGCAATGGACCAGTCACGTCGCATCATGCAGATTAAGCGACAGGCTATCCTTGACCGATATAACAAGTTCAACGACAAGTTCGAGAACTCTTTCCAACAGGAGCGCATACTTTCTGAGATAGGACGCCAACAGTCGGTGAAGTCGAGCCTTTACACCATGTTGCTGCAAAAGCGTGAGGAGAACTCTATCTCGCTCGCTGCAACGGCAGACAAGGGAAGATTGCTTGACGACCCTCTGTGCGTTGGACAGATATTGCCTAACCGCAACCAGATATGGGCGATAGCAGCAGGTGCAGGCATAATGATACCTTTCGTAGTGTTGCTGTTGATAGAACTGCTGAGGTTCCGCATTGAGGGGCATGACGAGGTGGCACGCCTGACGCACTGTCCTATAGTTGCAGACATCGCCTTGGCTAACGAGACTGCCAAGACACGTGCCGACATCGTGGTTCATGAGAACAAGAACAACCAGATGGAGGAGATTTTCCGAGGCATGCGTACAAACTTGCAGTTCATGCTGAAAGAAAACCAAAACGTGATAATGTTTACCTCTTCTGTGTCTGGTGAGGGTAAGACGTTCACAGCCGCCAACCTTGCGGTGTCGTTTGCCTTGCTTGGCAAGAAAGTCTTACTGGTAGGTCTTGACATACGTCGTCCTCGTCTGTCAACCCTCTTCGGACTGAACAAGACGAATGTCGGTGTGACCAACCTGCTTGTTCACGACCATCCTACATGGGAGATGATAAAGGAACAGATAGTGCCGTCAGAGGTTAACCAGAACCTGGAACTGTTGATGGCAGGTCCTGTGCCGCCTAACCCTACGGAGCTTGTTTCACGTACATCGCTCGACGAGATGTTCAAGATACTGCGTGAGGAGTACGACTACATAATCGTTGATACTGCGCCAGTAGGCTTGGTTACCGATACCTTGCAGATAGGACGTATTGCCGATGTGACTTGTGTCATCTGTCGTGCCGACTATACGGAAAAGTCAGCCTTCCGTACCATCAATGACTTTGCCATCAACAACAAACTGCCTAATGTATGTGTAGCCATCAATGGTATCGATATGTCGAAGAAGAAGTATGGCTATGCTTACGGCTACGGACGTTACGGACGATATGGTAAATATGGCTATCGCGGTTATAAGAAGTACGGTAGCTACTATGGATATAACTCATACGGCTATGGCGGTTACGGCAGTTACGGATACCATTCATACGGCTACGGCTCATATTCTGACAGCCATTACGGCAACCCGAATGATGACTCTATAAAGAGGTAAGCGCTATGACTATTGCTGTAGATTTCGATGGGACGATAGTAGAACATGCCTATCCAAAGATAGGTAAGGAACTGCCTTTCGCTACTGAGACGTTGCGTCAGTTGATAAGCGAGCATCATCGTCTCGTACTTTGGACGGTACGTGAGGATGAACTCCTGCAGGAGGCTATAGACTGGTGTAGGGAGCGAGGTGTGGAGTTCTATGCCATAAATCGTGACTATCCAGAGGAGGAAAGGGAGAAGAACAACCATTTTTCTCGTAAGCTGAAGGTTGACCTATGGATAGATGACAGGAATATTGGCGGACTGCCAGACTGGGGAACCATCTATCGTATGATAAAGGAGCATCTCACTTGGCAGGATATAATAATGGAGAACTCAAGAATGAGCTCTCCATATCCCTATCCGGAAAAGAAACGTAATTGGTTTTCTAAATTATTCCGATAATGTCATAGATGCTTGAGCAGTTGTGACTGTCGAGCCAGTCATTGATGCCGTCGCGTACCTTTATCGTCACTGCGGGATCAAGGAAGTTGGCAGTACCGATTTCTATTGCCGTAGCACCTGCCATGAAGAATTCGATGGCGTCTTCTGCCGTGCTGATGCCTCCAAGTCCCACAACAGGAATCTTTACCGCCTTGGCTACTTGGTTCACCATACGCACGGCAACAGGTTTAACGCATGGACCGCTCAAGCCTCCTGTGCCGATGGAGAGCAGGCTCTTGCGCTTTTCTATGTCGATCGCCATGCCCATCAGTGTGTTTATAAGTGATACGCTATCAGCTCCTTCAGCTTCAACGGCACGTGCTATCTCTGCAATATCCGTAACGTTAGGTGACAGTTTTACAATCAAAGTCTTGTTGTAGCGTTTCCTTACTTCTCTGACAACGGAGGAAGCCCCATCAACGGTAGTGCCGAACGCCATGCCTCCATGCTTCACGTTGGGGCATGATATGTTCAGTTCTATTGCAGGAATTTTCTCCAAATCGTTAATGCGTGCAGCACATTCGCCATAGTCCTCAACGGTAGAACCGCTGACGTTGACAATCATGTTGGTGTCGATATCCTTGATTTCTGGGTAGATATGTTCACAGAAGTAGTCAACGCCCTTGTTCTGCAACCCTACACAATTAAGCATTCCGCTCGCTGTCTCGTGCATGCGTGGATAGTCATTACCCTCACGATGGAGTAGGGTGGTACCCTTTACTATGATGCCTCCTATCTGGTCAAGTGGTACAAAGTCTTGAAACTCGATACCATATCCGAATGTTCCCGATGCGGTCATTACGGGGTTTTTCAGTTCAAGTTCCCCTATTTTTACGTTTATGTTAGCCATTACCAATTCAGTCTTTTTGAGTTAATAACAGGTCCTTCTGTGCAAATGCAGATGTTGCCCTTGTCCTTCGTTTTTTCAACACAGCACAGACAGGCTCCAAGTCCGCATGCCATCTTGTTTTCAAGACTTACCTCACATTCTACGTTTAGTTTTTCGGCGCATTTGCTTACTGCTATCATCATGGGCTTTGGACCACAGGTGGAGATAAAGTCGAACTGCTCCTTTTGCAGTATTGAGTGGTTGGTGACAAAGCCCTTCTCTCCTTCACTGCCGTCCTCAGTGGTGACAAACACTCTGCCGTACTTCTGGAAATCCTTTATCATCAAAAGGTCGGCTGCACTGCGTGCTCCAAGCAGAAAAGTCGGCTCTCCACCCAATTCCTTAATCTTCTTGCCAAGGAATAGCAAGGGGGCGACACCCACGCCGCCGCCGACAAGCATATGTCTCTTTTCTGCACTCGTGGGCATAGTAAAGCCATTGCCAAGGGGGAGCATGATGTTTACCTTGTCGCCAGCTGTCAGTCTCCCCATGCGTCGTGTTCCTTCGCCTATGCAGGCTACAAGCAGATGCAATTCGTTTAGGCTGTAGTCCACATTATTAATAGATATAGGACGGCGCAGGAAGGTTGAAGGCGAATCATCAACCCTAACTTCTACAAACTGTCCAGGAAGCATATCGGGAAGAGGTTTGTCATCAGTCAGTTTAATGAGCACATACTTCTCGTTAAGATGTTCTACTTTTTTGACAGTCAGGTCAATACAGAATTTCTTCATCTTTTTATATGGTCTTTAGAATTTCGAGAACCAAGTCATAGACCTTCTCTACAGATGGTATATGCAGTTTTTCGTCAGGAGAGTGTACGCCCCTCATGGTAGGTCCCATTGACAGCATATCAAGGTGTGGATAGCGTTCTGAGAACAATCCGCACTCCAAACCTGCGTGAATGCCTATGATGGTAGGCTCTTCGCCGAACAGTCTGACATAACAATCTTTGGCAACCTCGCGCAGTTTGCTGTTGGGATTCATCTTCCATGCAGGGTAACCGTCATTATGTACTATCGTGTCAGCCCCGGCAAGCTCAAATACGGATGTGACGGTGTTCACCATGTTGGTGAGATTGCTCATTATACTGCTTCTCTGGCTGGTATGGATAATAAGTTGTGAATCTTCCGTCTTTACTACGGCGAGGTTACTTGACGTTTCTGTAAGGTTGCCGAGTGACAAGTCTTGCACTACGCTGAAAACTCCGTGGTGTACAGCCTGCAAGGCGTGGATGATGCGCTGGCTTGTTTCCTTTGGTATAACATAAGCGGCATCGGCAGACTCCATGTGGAATTGCATGTTCTTCTCTGTCACGAGAAATTCCTCTTCCACTTCTGCGGTAAACACGTTCCAGTCCGCCCTGACCTGTTCCTTGTCGGCAAAAGGCACGGCAAAGACAATTTCTCCGTCACGTGGAATGGCATTGTGCAGTTTGCCAGAGTTGAACTTTGCCAGGTATAGGTCATACTTTTGTTGCTCACTATATAGGAACCTTGCCAATATCTTTATGGCGTTAGCACGTTTCTTGTTAATGTCGTCGCCAGAGTGACCGCCGGTAAGTCCTTTTACAGATGCACACACAAAGAACATATCCTTTGGCACTTCCACCTTATTATATTTATATGTGGCAGTAGTCGTCTTGCCTCCTGCGCATGAAACGTAGAACAGTCCCTCGTCCTCTGAGTCAAGGTTAAGGAGCATATCACCTTTCAGAATGTTACCATCCAGATTGTTGGCTCCCGTAAGTCCTGTTTCCTCATCAACAGTAAATAGGCACTCAATAGGTCCGTGCTCTATGTCGTCTGCATCGAGTATGGCAAGTTCGATGGCACATCCTATGCCGTCATCTGCTCCAAGCGTAGTACCTTTTGCCCTCAGCCATTCTCCGTCAATATACGTCTCTATAGGGTCGTTAAGGAAATCTATTTCGTGGTCAACAAGCTTGTCACATACCATGTCCATGTGACTTTGCAGTATCAACTTCGATGCTCCCTCATGCCCTTTTGTTGCGGGTTTGCGTATCAACACATTGCCAGTGGCATCAACTATGGTCTCCAAACCACGTTCGTTTCCAAACTCCTTGAGATATGCTATCATCTTCTCTTCATGCTTGGAAGGACGCGGTATTCTGTTAATTTCCTCAAAGAAGCGAAACACGCTCTTTGGCTTTAAGTCTTTTTTATTCAAATTTTACGTTTTTTAAAGTGTGATATTGAGTTTTTCTTACTATCTTTGCACCAACCTACGAGTAGGATGGGCTTGTTACTGTGGTACAAAGGTACAAAAAAACAATGATACAGAAAACGAAATTGCAAAATTTTTATATAAAAATGAAACAGAAAAATCTTTTTTACGCTATGGCAATGACTGTTGCAGTAGCTTTTTCACTCACTTCATGTAACAAATCTCCTAAGGCAGAAGAAGCTGCCACTCCTAAATCAGAGGCTCAGTCAGAACTCAAGATTGCGTATGTTGAGGTTGACTCTCTGATGACTCAGTATGAATACTGTAAGGAGTACTCACTGATATTGGAAAAGAAGAGTCAGAACATTCAGGCAACTCTTCAGCAGAAGGGACAGGCTCTCCAGTCTGCTGCTGCCAACTTCCAGCAGAAGCTTCAACAGAATGCCTATACACGCGAGCAGGCAGAGCAGATTCAGGCAGGACTGCAGAAGCAGAATGCAGACCTTGAGGCTTTACAGCAACGTCTTAGCGCAGAGTTCCAAGAAGAGACGGCTAAGTTCAATGAGGCACTCCATGACTCATTGCAGCACTTTATTGCAAAGTACAATAAGGACAAGAAATACACGATGATTCTCTCAAAGAGCGGTGATAACATTCTCTTTGCAGACAAGTCAGCAGACATCACCAATGATGTTATCTCTGGCCTTAACAAAGCATACAAGAAGGGTTCTGCTTCAGAAAAGAAAGGCAAGAAGTGAAACAGATAAGGTGGGGATTCATTGGTTGCGGCGACGTTACGGAGGTTAAGAGCGGTCCGGCTTTCAGTGAGATAGAAGGTTCGAGCGTTGTTGCCGTAATGAGTCGTAGTGCAGAAAGGGCGCGTTCGTATGCAGAAAGGCATAACGTGCCGAAATGGTACACAGATGCACAGGCTCTGATAGATGACCCAGATGTTAATGCGGTATATATTGCCACGCCTCCGTCAAGCCATGCTACCTATGCCATTATGTCCATGCGTGCAGGCAAGGCGGTGTATATTGAGAAGCCCCTTGCAGCCTCTTACGAAGACTGTGCACGCAAAAACCATGTATCGCAGGAAACACATGTGCCATGCTTAGTTGCATACTATCGTCGCTATCTTCCTTATTTTCAGAAGATAAAAGAGTTGATATAACAACAGCGCATAGGTAGAGTACAGAAGATACACATCAGGTTAGCCACACCTCCGCATGAAGAGGATTGCTTAGACGAGGCTCAACAACCTTGGCGTTTGAAAAGTGACATAGCTGGCGGTGGCTATTTTTATGACCTTGCACCCCATCAATTCGATTTGTTGCAAGACTTTTTTGGAATCATAACCCATGCCAAGGGGTATAGTTCCAACCGTAGTGGACTTTACAAGGCGGAGGATACCATAGGAGCCTGCTTCATGTTTGATAATGGAATAGTAGGAAGTGGCTCGTGGTGTTTTGCTGCCCAGGAATCGGCAAAAGAAGACCGTATAGAACTGATTGGCGACAAAGGACTGATATGTTTCTCTGTATTCCAGAATGAACCCATTCGCCTACATCTTCCTAAAGGAGTGGAGGAGTTTGATATTAAGCATCCGCTACATGTCCAGCAACCTATTATTAAGGCTGTGGTGGAAACGTTGCAGGGCAAGCAAGATACTCAATGTACTTCTCTGAGTGCAACTCCCACGAATTGGGTGTTGGACAAGATATTGGGGAAGATATAATAGACTCTTTGGTGTTATAAATCAAGGTAATATTCTGTGCGTAATATTTTGGTTTACATATTGTTATTGACTTCTGTAACAGTGTGTGCTCAAGTTGATAGCGTGAGTGTAGAGGCTGATACCATTTTATCTGTTGCATGTGATACGGCATCGTCTGTTGCGCCAGATACCATCGCGAAACGTCCTAACTTTTTCAGGAGGTTTTACAACTTTATGAACAAATGTTTCTCACCGCCGAGAGACCGCAATTACATTGATGTTCAGGATTATTACAATTGGTGTGGCATGGCGCAGGTTTCCACTCGCTTCGAGGTGTATCAGTTAGATGCTGATGATAAGTTCGTTCTCAGAGTGTCACCCAAACCACGTACCCGTGTCGGTCCATTCTTCGGATGGCGTTTTGCATTCTTCGGTTACAATATAGACCTGAAATCCATCTTCATCAACAATGATGACACGGATCTTAATGCGTCCATCTATTCTGCTGCCTTTGGTTTTGACTTGTTCTACCGCAGGGTGGGGGGAAACTATAATATCAACAAGCTCATAGTTGACGATGTTGATGTGTCAAAATACTTGCGAGGTGAGCCGTTTGACGGAATACACATGGGTATGACACGCATCAGCTTCAACTATATATTTAACTATAAGCGCTACTCACAGCAGGCAGCTTTCAGTCAGACCCACCGTCAGCTTATTTCTGCTGGTTCTGCCATTGCTGGCATACAATATGCTCATAACAGAAGCGACATTAGCTGGCAACAACTAACTGATAAGATGAATGCCATTAGTGGCACAACGCTCGAAACTTCCTCGTTGAGCGCAGAACAATATAATGACGAAATATCGCTTTCTGGCGGTTATGGCTATAACTGGGTATTTGCCAAGAACTGGGTATTAGGAGTGGAGGCGACTGGCTCGATAGGCTACCTAATACAACATACTAATAATGAGTATAAGCCCGACGCAGACCGTTCCAAATTTCTCAATGACGTTGAGGCAGTCCTACGCAAGAATATAGCCTTGGGAAGCACCTTGCGTTTTGCTTTGCTCTACAACAGCGGTCCCATCTTCACGGGCTTGCAGGGCGTAGCATTCTATTACCAGCATGGCAACGGGGTGATGATGTCGAGAGACCTCATAGCCTCTGTCTATGCTCTCGTTGGAGTAAATTTCTAAAAAGCGAAGTCAAACAAGCAAAATGCAAATAAAAGGCATATTTTTGTGACAAAATGAGAAAATATTTGTGTAAATAAAAAAAATATAGTAATTTTGCAGAAATATTGTAAGTCATTCTTATCATAAAACGTCATAAGATGAAAAAACTTCTTTTTAGCATCGCTCTGATAGTGTGCGCAATGTTGTTTTCTGGTTGCACACTGACCAAACATCTTGTCTATTTCCAGAACATCGATACGGTTAATCTTGCAAAGGGTGAGATGAGGCCAAAGATAAAGATAAAGCCTAACGATGAGTTGACAATCAACGTTACGTCTATTACTCCTGAGGCTGCAGCACCCTTCAACTTCAATGCAAGTTCGGTAAATGCAGGCAGTTATATGGGTAGTACAGGTTCTATCTATACTTACATCGTCGATAAGAATGGCGAGATAAACTTTCCTGTTTTAGGTAAGATGAAGGTACAGGGCAAGACTCGTCCCGAACTTGAAGACTATATAGCTGAGCAGATACAGCCATATTTTACTGAGACGGAGAAACCAGTGGTGAAGGTTCGTATATCTAACTTCAACGTAATTGTGATAGGTGCCGCAGGACCATCAGTCATAAATGTTCCAAATGAACGAATGACCATTATCGAGGCTTTAGCAAAAGGTGGCGATATAAATCTATATGGTAAGAAAACGAACATCTTGCTGATACGAGAGAATGAAAAGGGTGAGAAACTGACAGCTCGTTACAATATCAATGATGCAGAGATACTCAATTCGCCTTATTATTTCCTTGAGCAGAACGATATCATCTATGTTGAGCCTCACAAGATACAGGCTCGCAACGCCGACATAAGTGCCAACACTTTCTGGACTTCACTGACCAGTCTTGGAATGTCCTTGGCAACCATGGTGGTAGCAATAACAAAATGGTAATTCACAAAATTAAAACGTCAAAGTTATGTGCGGAATAGTAGGTTACATAGGAACAAAACAGGCGTATCCTATATTGATAAAGGGCTTGCGCAGGTTGGAATATCGCGGCTATGATTCTGCTGGCTGTGCTCTGATATCTGAGCAGGATGGCAAGCTGAATGTATATAAAGCAAAAGGAAAAGTTTCCGATTTGGAAAAGGCAGCCGAGAGCAACGATGTGACAGGCATAATAGGTATAGCTCACACACGTTGGGCAACTCACGGTGTGCCAAGTGAGGTTAATGCCCATCCTCACAAGAGTCAGTCAGGCAATCTCACCCTTGTTCACAATGGTATCATAGAAAACTATGCCACTTTGCGTGAACAGCTTAAGAAGCGTGGCTATGAATTCAAGAGTGAGACAGACACCGAGGTGCTCGTTCAGCTCATTGAGTATATCATGGTGAAGAATGACGTGGATCTTCCGACTGCAGTGCGTACAGCTCTTAATCAGGTGTTTGGCGCATACGCCATAGCTGTGATAGATGCACGCAATCCTAACCAGCTTGTGGCAGCAAGAAAGTCTTCACCGCTCGCTGTTGGCGTGGTAGGCGATAACTCGGAGTTTTTCCTTGCTTCTGATGCCAGCCCTATAGCCGAATACACCAATCAGATAGTCTATCTCAATGACGAGGAAATGACCGTTATTGAGAAAGGCAAGGAACTGAAAGTGTATAAGCTGACTGGTGAAGAAGCTAATGCTGAGATTAAGGAAGTCAACGTGGACCTTTCAATGCTCGACCATGAAGGCTATCCTCACTTTATGCTGAAGGAGATTTTCGACCAGCCTAATGTGTTGAAGGACTGTATGCGTGGTCGTATCGTGGAGTCTCCTTATTCTCACGATCCTCAGGTAATCCTTTCCGCAGTAACCAACCATCGTCGCGAATTGCTTCAGGCAAAGCGCATAGTGATTGTGTCATGTGGCACTTCATGGCATGCCGGTCTCATAGGCAAACAGCTCATAGAGCATTTCTGCCGCATACCAGTAGAGGTGGCTTACGCTTCAGAGTTCCGTTATTCAGACCCAGTCATAGGACATGACGATGTAGTGATGGCTATCAGTCAGTCTGGTGAGACGGCAGACACTCTTGCCGCTATACAGTTGGCAAAGGAACAGGGAGCTATGATATTTGGCATAGTGAATGGGGTAGGTTCAAGCATAGCTCGTGAGTCTGACACAGGAACATACATCCATGTTGGACCTGAGATTGGTGTAGCTTCCACAAAGGCATTCACAGGTCAGGTCACCGTACTCGTGATGCTTGCCCTTGCCCTTGGAATGGCAAAGGGTACAGTGGAGCAGGAAGAGTACGAAGAAACCATTCGTGAACTGATTGCCATACCTGAAAAGATTGAGAAGGTGCTTGAGCAGAATGACAAGATAAAGCAGATGTCTTCCAAATTCACCTTTGCCAAGAATTTCCTTTACCTCGGACGTGGCTGGAATTATCCAGTGGCTCTTGAGGGAGCACTAAAGCTGAAGGAGATAAGCTACATACACGCAGAGGGCTATCCTGCTGCAGAGATGAAGCACGGACCTATCGCTCTGGTGGATGAGGAGATGCCGGTGGTATTCATCGCCACTCACCACAAGCTCTACCGCAAGATTATATCAAACATGCAAGAGGTGATTTCACGTCACGGAAAGATTATTGCCGTTGTGACAGAGGGAGACGAAGATGTGAAGAATATGGTGGAAGAGGTGATAGAAGTTCCTCAGACCATCGCCCCGCTTGCTCCGTTGCTCAGCGTCATACCGCTTCAGTTGTTGTCCTACCACGTAGCGGTGGCGAAGGGACTTAACGTCGATCAGCCGCGAAATCTCGCAAAGTCAGTAACGGTAGAGTAAACGATATTACTCAGAATACTCAGATTATTCAGACAAAATATAATGAGAAACGTAACATTATTATTACAGGACGGAACCAAGTTTCATGGTAAGTCATTCGGCTACGACAAGCCTGTCGCTGGTGAGGTAGTGTTCAACACTGCCATGATGGGTTATCCCGAGAGTCTTACCGATCCTTCATACGCCGGTCAGCTCATGGTGCTTACATATCCACTTGTAGGCAACTATGGCGTACCGGCTTTTTCTTTTGAGGATAACGGATTGCCTACTTTCATGGAAAGTGACAAGATATACGCATCAGCCATCATCGTTGCTGACTACAGCACTGAGTACAGCCACTGGAACGCCAAGGAGAGTCTTGCCGACTGGCTGAAGCGTGAACAGGTGCCAGGCATTACGGGCATCGACACCCGCGAACTTACCAAGGTGCTTCGTGAACATGGTGTCATGATGGGTAAGATAATCTTTGACGATGAGCCTGACAACATACCTGAGGCAAACTATGAAGGCGTTAATTTTGTTGACAAGGTATCAACGAAAGAGATTGTAACCTATCAGCCGACACCTGGCAGTGTGCCTGCCGGTAAGAAGGCAAAGAAGGTGATACTCGTTGACTGCGGCGTGAAGGCACACATCATACGTTGTCTTATCAATCGTGGTTGTGAAGTAGTGCGAGTGCCTTGGAACTACGACTACACAGATATGGACTTCGACGGCCTCTTCCTTGCTAATGGTCCTGGTGACCCCGATATGTGCGAGGATGCCGTCAAGATAATACAGAAGCAGATGGCGAAGAGCGACAAGCCTATTTGCGGTATATGCATGGGCAACCAACTGCTGTCAAAGGCTGCAGGTGCCAAGATATATAAGTTGAAGTACGGTCATCGCTCACACAACCAGCCTGTGCGTATGGTGGGAACAGACAAGTGCTTCGTGACATCACAGAATCACGGTTATGCCGTTGACGCTTCTACTCTCGGAGCAGACTGGGAGGAACTGTTTGTCAACATGAATGACGGTTCCAACGAAGGCATCAGACACAAGACTAAGCCTTGGTTCTCAAGCCAGTTCCATCCAGAGGCATGCTCCGGTCCTGTCGATACGGAGTTTATGTTTGACAAGTTTGTGGAGGCTTTGTAAACGCAACTATAACGAAGATGCATGCCTATAGGAACTATAGCAACTATAGGCACTATAATAAAGAAATAAGAAAACAGATGAAAGACGAAAATATAAAGAAAGTTCTGTTGCTGGGTTCCGGTGCCTTGAAGATTGGCGAGGCAGGTGAGTTTGACTATTCAGGCTCTCAGGCTCTCAAGGCTCTCAGGGAAGAGGGCGTGGAGACGGTGCTCATCAATCCTAACATCGCTACAGTGCAGACCTCGGAGGGTGTTGCCGACAAGGTTTACTTCCTGCCTGTGCAGCCATATTTCGTAGAACGCATCATTCAGAAGGAGCGTCCTGATGGCATATTGCTTGCCTTTGGTGGACAGACAGCCCTCAACTGCGGCGTGGAGCTATATCAGTCAGGCGTACTTGATAAATATAATGTACGCGTGTTGGGTACTCCCGTTCAGGCAATCATGGATACCGAGGACAGGGAACTCTTTATTGAAAAACTCGACGAGATAGGTGTGAAGACCATCAAGTCGCATGCTGTAGAGAACATAGAGGACGCACGCAAGGCGGCTGCCGAACTCGGCTATCCTGTCATCATACGTGCTGCTTATGCCCTCGGTGGCCTGGGTTCTGGCTTCTGCGACAATGAGGAAGAGCTCAACAAACTCGCTGAGAAGGCTTTCTCTTTCTCACCACAGGTACTTGTCGAGAAGTCGCTGAAAGGCTGGAAGGAAATAGAGTATGAGGTGGTGCGCGACCGTTACGATAACTGCATCACGGTTTGTAACATGGAGAACTTCGACCCTCTGGGCATCCACACTGGTGAGTCTATCGTCATTGCTCCGTCACAGACGCTTACCAACTCCGAGTACCACAAGCTGCGTGCCCTCGCCATAAAGATTATCCGCCATATCGGCATTGTGGGCGAGTGTAACGTGCAGTATGCCTTTGATCCGCAGTCAGAGGACTACAGGGTTATTGAGGTCAATGCACGTCTGAGCCGTTCTTCCGCTCTTGCTTCTAAGGCAACAGGCTATCCTCTAGCCTTTGTCGCTGCCAAACTTGGCATGGGCTATGGCTTGTTTGAGTTAAAAAACTCCGTCACCAAGACTACTTCGGCATTCTTTGAGCCAGCCCTCGACTATGTGGTATGTAAGATTCCTCGCTGGGATCTCTCCAAGTTCCGTGGCGTCGATAAGGAATTGGGCTCGTCCATGAAGTCCGTTGGTGAGGTTATGGCAATAGGTCGTAACTTCGAGGAGGCAATACAGAAAGGTCTGCGCATGATAGGGCAGGGCATGCACGGTTTCGTAGAGAACAAGGTGCTTCAGATTGACGACATCGAGGCAGCCCTCAAGGCTCCTACCGACAAGCGTATCTTCGTTATCGCCAAGGCATTGAAACGCAAGATATTCAACATACAGCAGATTCACGACATGACGAAGATAGACCTGTGGTTCCTGCAGAAGTTGCAGCACATCGTTGACATCGACGATGAACTCGACAGGTGCACCTCCGTCAATGTGCTCGACAAGGAACTGCTACGCACAGCCAAGGTCTATGGCTTCACCGATTTCCAGATAGCCCGTGCCGTAGGTTTGCAGAAGGAACTGGGTAGCATGCACAAGGCTATCCTCACCATCCGCGCCCTGCGTAAGAGTTACGGCATCACCCCTGTGGTGAAG
>JAFVBX010000115.1 GCA_017479675.1 Prevotella sp. | reverse complement strand
AGTGGTACGGCTTCTCGTACTACTTTCTCTTCTGTCCATGGAAATATGTCAAATAACGCATGCTTTTTTCAAAAGCGAGTGCAAAGGTACTCCTTTTTTCCGATATGGCAAAATCTTTTTGACGAAAAATGAAAGAAAAAACAAAAAATCCTTGGTTTCGTTGACCGAAATCAAGGATTTCTATTACTTTTTGCCTCTTTGTATACCTAATGTTTGGTATATTGAGGTATTTTGAGTCGTTGCTTTTTTTTACTTGACGAGAGTCTTAGTGTCTGATGCTATCATCATCTCCTCATCGGTAGGTATTACGACAACCTTCACCTTAGAGTCTGGTGCGGAAATGACAGCCTCAACGCCGTGAATGGTGGCATTCTTCTCCTTATCGAGCTTGATGCCCATCCACTCCATCTGGCTACATACCATCTCGCGGATGTCAGACTGGTTCTCGGTAACGCCTGCGGTGAACACCAGCACGTCGCAACCGCCGAGGGCTGCAGCATAAGAGCCGATGTACTTCTTGATGCGGTAGGTGTACATATCTATGGCGAGCTGACACTTTGGATCGCCGTCAACCTTACCCTGGAACACCTCACGCATATCGCTTGACTTGCAAGAGATACCTGCGAGACCAGACTTCTTGTTGAGGAGGTTAGAGATACCGTCGGCATCGAGACCTTCCTTCTTCATAATGAAAGAGACTGCGCCACCGTCGATGTCGCCAGAGCGAGTACCCATCATCACACCCTCAAGCGGGGTGAGACCCATAGAGGTGTCAACACACTTGCCGTCCTTAACGGCTGCAAGCGAGCCACCATTGCCGATGTGGGCGGTGATAACCTTTGAGCCCTCAACAGGCATGCCGAGGAACTCCAGCGCACGGGCAGACACATAGCGGTGAGAGGTTCCGTGGAAGCCATAGCGACGAACAGCATACTTGTCGTAGAGTTCGTATGGGATGGCATACATATAAGCCTTTGCCGGCATGGTCTGATGGAACGCGGTGTCGAATACTGCCACCTGTGGGAGGTTAGGCAGGAGCTTGGTAACGGCTGCGATACCCTTGAGGTTAGCAGGGTTGTGCAGGGGAGCGAGGTCGTTGCAAGCCTCAATCTGCTTCAGCACCTCGTCGTTGATGAGAACAGACTCGGCAAACTTCTCGCCTCCATGAACCACACGATGACCTACGGCATCGAGTTCCTCGAGCGACTTGAGAGCACCGTCAACAGGATCGGTGAGTACCCTGAAGATGAGCTCTACGCCTACGGTATGCTCCGGGATATCCTGCTCGATGGTCTTCTTCTCGCCGTTGGCAGCGTTGAACTTGATGAAAGCGCCTGGCAGACCTATCTTCTCGATGCCGCCCTTTGCTATCACTTCCTTATTGTCGCTCTCTATGAGCTGGTACTTTATTGATGATGAACCGCAGTTCAATACAAGAATCTTCATTTTCTTCTTTCCTTTCTTATATATATAAATAAGGTGTAATTACTTCTTGGCATCCATAGCCTGACAAGCGGTGATAGCCACGAGGTTTACGATGTCCTCTACAGAACAGCCACGAGAGAGGTCGTTAACAGGACGTGCGATACCCTGAAGGATAGGACCGAGAGCTACGGCACCGGCGAGACGCTGAACGAGCTTATAGCCGATGTTGCCTACCTCGAGGTTAGGGAATACGAGGACGTTAGCCTTACCTGCTATCTCTGAACCAGGAGCCTTCTTTGAACCTACAGAAGGAACGAGGGCTGCGTCAGCCTGCAGTTCGCCGTCAATCTTCAAAGTCGGGTCAAGTTCCTTAGCCACCTTTGTAGCCTCAACGACCTTGTCAACTACCTCGTGGCTTGCAGAACCCTTGGTAGAGAATGAGCACATAGCCACACGTGGCTCAGCAAAACCTGCCACGCTCTTAGCTGTCTGTGCAGCACAAACGGCAATCTGTCCGAGCTGGTTAGCGTCAGGCATTGGGGTAACGGCAACGTCAGCGAATACGAGGATGCCGTTCTCGCCATACTCAGGCTTGTCGGTAATCATCAGCATAGCACCTGAAACGCAAGAGATACCAGGAGCCGTCTTGATAATCTGGAGAGCAGGACGCAGGGTGTCGCCTGTGGTAGAGAGAGCACCTGAAATCTGTCCGTCAGCGCCCTCGGTCTTGATAATCATACAGCCGAGGTAGAGAGGGTTCTTCACAAGCTCACGAGCCTGCTCTATCGTCATACCCTTCTTCTCGCGAAGCTTCTGCAGGAGCTGTGCCAGTTCCTCAGAGCGCTCGTAGTTCTCAGGGTCGATGAGTGTTGCCTTGTCCAGATGAGTGAGGTTATGCTGCTTAGCGAGTGCAGCTACCTTCTCTGGGTTACCGATAAGGATAAGGTCGGCAATGTCCTGCTCAAGCACCTTGTCTGCTGCGATAAGTGTACGCTCCTCCTCTGCTTCCGGGAGCACGATGCGCTGCTTGTTTGCCTTAGCACGCGCTACAATCTGATCAATTAAACTCATAGTAATGATTTTTATTAAATTGTGAATTATAAATTATGAATTATACTATTGTCAAAGTTCGTCCGTAAGGATAGCCTCCAGATTCTCCGCCGACAGGCGCAGGCGGAACTGTCCCCTTACTGCCGCCGATATGCGCCCCGTCTCTTCCGAAACCACTATCGCTATGGCATCAGAATGTTGCGAGATGCCCATAGCGGCACGGTGGCGCAATCCGAGCTCACGAGGTATGTTGAGGTCGTGGCTCACAGGCAATATACATCCTGCCGCCTTGATGCGCATCTTGGATATTATCATGGCGCCGTCGTGCAGAGGCGAGTTCTTGAAGAATATGTTCTCTATCAGGCGCTGGTTAATCCTGGCATCCACCAGGTCACCCGTCTCCACTATGTCGTCAAGCGGCGTGGCGCGTTCTATCACTATCAGCGCACCGCATTTCTGCCTCGCCATGCTCATGCACGCCATCACGATAGGCATTATCGCCTCACGGTCCACGCTGTTTTTCTCCGACCTTCGGTCCTTCACGAACCATTTGAAGAATGCCGACAGTTTGCTGTGTCCGCCTATGGAGTAGAGGAACTTGCGTATCTCATCCTGGAAAAGCACGATGATGGCTATCGCACCTACGCCGACCAGTTTGTTGAATATGGCACCGAGCAGTCGCATCTCAAACACCTGCGACACCAAGAGCCACAGCACCACGAACGACAGCACGCCGATGAACACGTTGAGCGTCCTCGATTCCTTCATGAACCGATAAGTGTAATACAGCGCCAGCGCCACCAGCACTATATCTACAGCGTCCTTTATGCCAAATGAGAAAAACAACTCTTAAATATCTTTATTGTATCTGCCGCCGCCTTTACGTCGTGCACCCTGAGGACAGTCGCCCCATGCTGAAGTGCTATAAGGTTTACCAACATCGTCCCCTGCAGGGCTTCAGCGTCCTGCGGTGTGCATCCGAGCAGCTTCCATATCATACGCTTGCGGCTCACGCCCACCAACAGTGGCAATTCGGGAAACTCGTCCCTCACCTTCCCCATGTCGCGCAGCACGGCATAGTTGCCGTCTATGACATCCTTGCCGAAGCCGAAGCCCGGATCGAGCATTATCTCCTTCACGCCAAGGCTTTTCAGCGTAGCCACCTCAATTCTGAAGTTTGCAATCATGCTTTCAACAGTCGGTTGCACCGACATCAGCACATAGCCGACGCCCAGCCGTGCCACCTCCCTGAACATCTCGGGACAGCCCTCCGTAACGTCATTGATAATCCGCACGCCGTACTCCTCCGCAGCCATGCGTGCCACGGTGGGGCGAAACGTATCAACGCTCAGCGTCACATCCTCATGCCCGCGCCTTATCACTGTCAGGGCGGCACGCAAGCGGCGCATCTCCTCCTCCTCGCTGACTGCCGAAGCACCGGGACGCGTAGAATAAGCACCCACATCGATAATCGTGCCGCCCTCGCCGACTATCTCGTCAGCCCTTGCGGCAATTTCATCGTCCGTTTGCTTCCTGCTACCCTCGTAGAAGGAGTCTGGAGTACAGTTGAGTATGCCCATCACGGCATGTTTCATGCTACAAAAGTAACAATAATTTCGCACACACGCAAACATTTCTTATGAAAAATGTCATTTACGGTCGCGAAAACCACAACGATAAACGATATCCCCTCAAAATCCCATAAGTGTGGGATAATGAGGGGTGTGTTGTTTTATTTCTTTTGCTATCCTATTTTCGGGTTAAAGTAAAATAGATTCGTTTATTATTATCTATATAATACCCGCTGGCTTCTGTATCGGTAATGTGTATAATACCTTGATACTGCCAAATAACCAAGTTAAGTGTGAACTCACCTGTAGATGCTAAGTTAAAAGTAAAATTGGCATCATAACCTTTGCTATAACCTGTGCCATCACTGTTAAATGTAAAAGTGGAGCCTATTGCACCAGTTCCATTGTCACAAGAGGTGAGAATCCAATCCCCTGCGTACTGTATATTCCTGTTAACATAGGGATATGTGAAGTACTCAGCGCCATAACCATCACGGCTGTAGGTTACAGTTATATCAGCAAAAGTTCCTTCCATGGCGTGTAATACCATGCGGTCGTTGGTTAAGTTGACGATGGTAGCGTTGGTCGAGTAAGAATAACCACGATCATCATTCAATTGAATTTGATTGCCTACGAGTAAGTATCCACCTTCTCCGATTCCAGAACCAGGTCCATACTTTTTCCAAGTATATGCGGAAGGATATTCTCTTCCGTTGATGTATTTCCAACTTGTAAAATTAGCACGATATGATTCAAATGTACCGTCAGAATTGATGATAATTAACGGCGGTAACAAACCACTAAGAGAATCAAGACCATATATTTCTTTCGTGTCAACTGTTCTAGCATTGTGGTAACCTTTTGCAGCAACAGCCTGCCATGTGCCAACCAGTTTGGCTTTGGTGGTGGTTTGTGTGCCATCTGTACTTCCTCCGCCACTGATGGGACTTCCGCTGTCATCATCACCGCCACAAGCAGTGAAAGCTGTTGTCAACATCATGCAACAAAGCATGATAGACATAAAATTAATTAGTTTTTTCATTTTGCTTCGGTTTTTAGTTATACTTAATTTTTCTATATAAATCTCGTACAGTCTTAGTTGAAGAAGT
>JAFVBX010000114.1 GCA_017479675.1 Prevotella sp. | reverse complement strand
CGTTCTCTTCAAGTTAAATGATATGCCATATTTTCTACTCAATATCAAAGATTATTTTCCGGATATAGCAATAAGCGGTAAGGTTATCCAGATATCAGAGAAGTCAGGGGGAATCTTGAAAAGAGTCGATGATGATAGTTCTGTAAAATTGCTCATTGAAGAGTTGTTAAGTCAATATGAAGATGCACCTATCTTAACTTTGATTTCAAAATGCATGAATGAATATGGGGAGTTCTACCATAAAATGACACTTAAAGATTGGCATAAAGTCGTAACTGAATACATTAAGACAAGATCGTATGATAAGGAACAAACTTATTATGAAGGAATAATGGCTTCAGAATTTGTTGACTTGTAAATCAATAGAAAAATTGGGAAGATAAATGGGCTGGTATTCCAATCTTCAAGACAGGTAAGCAACTTTTATCTTACAGGAAATAGTATCTTGCTTCAAAAACATGGAATGAACAAATAAAACAGCATTTTCTTGCCGTTATCGGCAAAAATATGTACCTTTGTGGCAGATTTTTGTATAAAACTTGCCGATAGATGAAATTTATTTCTGTAAAAGAATATGCCGAGAAGTATGGCATAAGTGAGCGAAGTGCACGGAATTATTGTGCACAAGGGAAGATTGCGGGTGCGTTCTTACAAGGAAAGACATGGAATATACCTGAGGATGCTACTATGCCTAAAAGGGGGAAGGCAAAGATGTCACAGCTCTTGATACGGTTGCGTGAGGAAAAAGAAATGCAACTGAGAGGGGGCATATACCATAGGGTTCAGATAGACCTGACGTATAACTCAAACCATATAGAGGGTTGCAGATTGTCAAAGGAACAGACGCGACACATATTTGAAACGAATACACTTGATGTCACGGCAGAGAGTACGCGTGTTGATGATATAATAGAGACGGTAAACCATTTCAGATGCATCGACTATGTGATAGATCATGCTACTGACATGATTACGGAGAGTCATATAAAGCAGCTACATTCGATACTGAAAGGAAACACGTCTGATGGAAGGAAGGAGTGGTTTGCCGTTGGAGAATATAAGAAACTGCCTAACGAGGTGGGGGGCATTGAGACGGCTCTGCCAGAGGAAGTGCATAGCCGAATGAAGGATTTGCTGGATAGGTTTAACGGTAATTCCGACGTCACGTTTGACGATATATTGGACTTTCATGTCCAGTTTGAGCGTATCCATCCGTTTCAGGATGGTAATGGGCGCGTTGGCAGACTTTTGATGTTTTGGCAATGTCTCGGCAACAATATCGTTCCTTTCATCATAACCGAGGAGTTGCGCCTGTTCTATTATCGCGGATTGCAGAATTGGGGGCACATAAACGGTTATCTGACAGATACTTGCCTGACGGCGCAAGATTACTTCAAAGGTGTATTGGATTATTTTAAGATAGATTGCAAATAGTCAACGAAGGAGTAGCGCTGGTAAGGTTATCGTTATAGTAGTTTCTCCATCCAGACCATGTCGTACCAGCGACCGAACTTCTTGCCGCATCGGTGGAAATGGGCTACTATGTTGTAGCCGAGGCGCTCGTGGAAGTGTACGCTGTCGTGGGTAAGGTATTCGTCTTCGTGGTCGGAGTATGCGATGCTGGCGTTCATGTTGAGAATGCCCTGCTGGCGCAGTGCTTGTTCTAAGGCTTCGTGTAGCTGATAGCCGATGCCTTTCCTGCGCTGAGAGCGGGCGATGTAGATGGTTGTCTCGACTGACCACTGGAAGGCGGCTCGCTCATGGAAGGCATGGGCATAGCAGTAGCCAACGATTTCGCCGTCGGTCTCTGCCACGAGGTAGGGGTAGCGAGCGCTGAATGCAACCATACGGCGACGGAACTCGTCTATGGTGGGCACGTCGTACTCGAAGCTGACGGCGGTCTCGCTGACGTAGGGGGCATAGATGGCGAGCAGAGCAGGGGCATCGTCGAGGGTTGCCTTACGAATTGTTGTCATAGTTTTGCGGATGAGGGGAGGGAGAGGCTATGCCTTGACGTAGTCAACGAAGGAGTAGCGCTGGTGGTGCTTCTCGTCTATGTCGTGGTCTTCACGCCATGACTCTTTCCAACTGGAGTAGTCGGGGAAGAATACATCGGCTTCCTGTGGGGTATCGTCGATCTCGGTGAGGCAGAGACGGTCGGCAAGGGGAAGTGCCTGCTCATAGATGGAGGCTCCACCTATTATATATATCTCTTCATCGGCAGAACTGTGGGCGAGGGCTTCGTCAAGTGAGGGGAATACCTCACAGCCGGGTAGCTCACGGACGGTGCGTGAGACTACGACATTGCGGCGGTTGGGCAATGCTCCCTTTGGGAGGGAGTCGAAGGTCTTCCTACCCATGATGATGGTGTGACCGGTGGTGAGTGCCTTGAAACGCTTGAGGTCGTTGGGCAACCAGTAGAGTAACTTGTTTTGAAATCCGATAGCTCTGTTCTTGGCTACGGCAGCGATTATGCTTATCATATCTTTTTTCAATTAACTACACAGAAACGTCGGCTTTGATATGCGGCCAAGGGTCGTAACCGACGAGTTCGAAGTCTTCGTAGCGGAAGGAGAAGAGGTCTTTGACATCGGGGTTGATTTTCATCTGGGGCAGTGGGCGAGGGGTGCGTGTGAGCTGCAGCTCGGCTTGCTCCAGGTGGTTGAGGTAGAGGTGGGTGTCGCCAGTGGTGTGGACGAAGTCACCGCACTCCAGTCCGCACACCTGTGCCATCATCTGAAGGAGCAGGGCGTAGGAGGCGATGTTGAACGGCACGCCGAGGAAGGTGTCGGCACTGCGCTGGTAGAGCTGCAGGGAGAGTTTGCCGTCTGCCACGTAGAACTGGAACAGGCAATGGCATGGGGGTAGCGCCATCTGGGGTACCTCGGCGGGGTTCCATGCGGAAACCATGATGCGGCGTGAGTCGGGATGGTGCTTTATAAGGTCAACGCACTGCTGTATCTGGTCGATGGTGCCACCTTTGTAGTCAGGCCATGAGCGCCACTGGTGACCATAGACGGGACCGAGGTCGCCGTTTTCGTCTGCCCATTCGTTCCATATTCGTACACCGTGCTCTTGCAGATATTTCACGTTGGTGTCGCCATTGAGAAACCACAGGAGCTCGTAGATGATGCTTTTGAGGTGGAGCTTCTTGGTGGTCAGCACGGGGAAGCCGTCTGACATGTGGAAGCGCATCTGATTACCGAAGATGCTCTTGGTGCCTGTACCTGTACGGTCAGTCTTTACTACTCCTTCGGTGGTGATTCGTTTTAGAAGGTCGAGGTATTGCTGCATGACTTTATACGTTATATTTTATTCTTTAAACTTTATTCCTTATTCTTTTCCAGGGCATTGTAGCGTATGTTGAGTACGCCGGCTTTGCGCAGTTCTTGTTTTATGTCGGTTATCAAGCCCATGGGGGTGTTACGGTCGGCTTTGAGGTTGATGGTGAAGAGGGCGGCATCGTCGTCGTTGAGCTTGTTGTATAGTGCTGCTACCTGACTGCCCAACTGCTCTAACAGGATGAGGTGGTTGCCTATCTGGATGTGGCTCTCGCCATCGGTGCCTGTGCCGACATACAGGTTGACGGTGGTGCGGCGGCTTGACGTCTTGGAGAGTTCCTTGCCGCTGGGAGTGTCGATGGAGAGCAAGGGTGTCTCGGTCCTCATGTGGGTAACTATCATGAAGAAGAAAAGAACGGTGAAGATGAGGTCGGGCATTGACGTCATGTTCAGCGTGGGCACCTTGTGTTGCTTATGTCGGCGTATGGCTATCATCTATGAGCTGATTTCCATTATTCTCTGTGGATAGAAACGTAGTATCTCGTTGCGCTGCTCCTCGCTACATTCCTGTAGGTCTTTGCCGTATTTCTTCTGTGAGGCGGCAGAGCGTATCTCTTTGTAGGCACGGACTATCTGGTTTTGCAGGCGGAAGTAGGAGTCGTAGTCGGCATCGCGGTCCACCTGAAGCTCGATGATGTGGTCTTTGCCTTTCTCGATGATGAAGTGGCGCACGGACTTGCGTAGTGCATCGTCTATCTTGGCGGGCTTGTCGTCGATGGTCACCTGCTCGTTTGCCATGAGGTGTATGGTGGTGACCTTCTCGCGGTCTATGTCTTGCGTCTGTTCTTGTTTGTCAGGGTCGATGGGCGGGAGCTGTCTGCCGAGTCCCTTGTCACTGTCCATCGAGGTGGTGACGAGGAAAAAGATGAGGAGCATAAACGAGATGTCGGCTGTTGACGTGGTGTTTAGCTCTGGCATTACATGTTTTTTCTTTCTCTTTAGGAACATCTGTGTAACAGACTGGGTTTGACGTTTTTATCTTTTCTTACGCAAGGTGGCGCTATGCGCCATGCTGTAGATGATGCATCCTACGGATAGCGCCAGCATGACCAGTGCGGTGATGATGCACATGTCGGTGAATGAGGCAAAGAGGAGTAGGGGGATGCTCACCATGAGGAGGGCGAGGAAGGTCATCCATCCGATGACTCCTACGGGTACACCGTTCTCTGTCTTCCTGCGCTTGTTGACTTTCAACGAGTGGAAGACTGAACAGACTGCCAGCAGGAATGTGCCTAACAGTACGGCAAGGGAGACTGTGATGATTATGTTGGCGATGACATCATCCATCGTGAACTTTTTTACTTATTACTTATTACTTTTCACTTTTTATGAAGTCCATAAAAGTGATAGCACTCTCTTCCATCTGGGCGGTGAGGTGGTCTATCTTGGACAGTATGTAGTTGTAGAACAGTTGCAGTATCAATGCCGTGATGATACCGAAGATGGTGGTGATGAGTGCAACCTTCATGCCTGCCGCTACTATGGTGGGGCTTATGTCACCTGCCGACTGTATCTGGTCGAATGCCATCACCATGCCTATCACCGTGCCGAGGAAACCTAATGACGGTGCCATCGCAATGCAGAGTGTAATCCATGAGCAACCTTTCTCCATGTTGCCTATCTGTACGGTGGCGTATGAAGAGATGGAGCGCTCGATGCTCTCGGCTGGCTCCTTGATGCGTAACAGTCCTTGGTAGCAGATGGAAGCGACAGGACCGCGTGTGTTGCGGCAGAGTTCCTTTGCTTTCTCTACTCCCTCGCTGGCGAGCGCCTTTTCGATATCCTGCATGAATTTCTTTGCGTTGATCTCTGACATGCTGAGGTAGATGATGCGCTCGATGCAGAATGACAGTCCTATGATGAGACATAGGGCAACGAGTGACATGAAGCCTGCTCCGCCTTCAACGAACTTTGTCTTCAGCTGTGAATAGGCGCTGCCGCTTGCTGCATCGACCATAGTGGTGTCGCCAAGTTCAAGTGCGGCATCGTCGAGTAGGGCGCTGGTGACAGAGTCGGCACTGGTGACGACGGAATCGGTGGCAACGGCAGGCTCTGCCATCGCTATGCCTACGGCGAGGAGCACAAAGCCAAACAGTATAATGGTCTTTTTCATCAATCGGGTGGTTTGTCGTGTATATATATAAATAATGTGGACGCAAAATTACTGCTTTTTTGCGAATTTACCAAAAGAATAAACATTATTTAATTTTTAAAGGTTTCGGAGGCTTTTCAGGTACGATGTGCTATTGATAAATGTCAATACGAAGAAAGTTTTTTGAATTTTTCTTTCATTTTTCGTCAAAAAGATTTTGCCATATCGGAAAAAAGGAGTACCTTTGCACTCGCTTTTGAAAAAAGCATGCGTTATTTGACATATTTCCATGGACAGAAGAGAAAGTAGTACGAGAAGCCGTACCACTTGATTGTGGTACGAGGTTTAATCGAGGTATTATACTATAGATTAAGAAGTAAATCATCCCTGAACAGACAATACAAGACGAGGATTTTTTTT
>JAFVBX010000113.1 GCA_017479675.1 Prevotella sp. | reverse complement strand
TTGAGAGCCTGCAGCAGTTCCGATGCCGTAAGTCCGAACTTGGAAGCGTCGCCACCGCTCTCTTCCCATTTGCCCGAACCCGATGATGCAAGCTTTATGCGTACGCCGAGGTTTGGCATTACCCCCAGTTTCTTTGCAGCCTTGGCGATGGTGTCAATCTCGTTGAGCTTTTCTACAACGATGAAGATGCGCTTACCCATCTTATGCGCCAGCAGGGCAAGTTCTATGTAAGCCTGGTCTTTGTAGCCGTTACATATTATCAAGGCATCACTCTGGCACTGTACGGCGATGACGGCATGAAGCTCTGGTTTGGAGCCTGCCTCCAGTCCGAGGTTGAACTTCCTGCCGTGGGATATCATCTCCTCTACTACGGGCTGCATCTGATTAACCTTGATGGGGTACATCACGAAGCTCTCGCCCTTGTAGCCATATTCCTCTGCCGCCTTCTGAAAGCAGTAGGCGGTCTTCTCTATGCGGTTGTCGAGAATGTCAGGGAAGCGCAACAGTACAGGTGTAGATATGTCACGAAGCTGCAGTTCGTCGATGATGTCGCGAAGGTCTGCCTGTGCTCCGTCTTTCAGAGGAGAGACATACATGTGTCCCTTCTCGTTGATGCCGAAGTATGATGTGCCCCAGCCGTTTATGTTGTACAGTTCCTTACTGTCTTCTATTGTCCATCTTTTCATATCCCCAGTTCTCTCTTTACTTTCTCTATTGTCTCTGATACTTTGTCCTCATCCTCCATGCAAGGTATATCGACGATGTGGTTTGCCTGCATGTAGTATTTCTCGCGTTTTGCCACTTGCTCGGTGATGTACTCCATAAGTTCTTCATCGCTCTTGCCAAGCAGCAGGGGACGAACTCCTTTGCCCATCTTCAGATGACGGAACAGCACGTCGGGGGTTCCGCGGAGATACACTACGTCGCCCTGTGCATTCATGTACTCCATGTTGTCAAAGAAACAAGGTGTGCCGCCGCCGCACGATATGACGACGTCTTCAAACTCAGCCACCTCATGCAGCATGTTGTGCTCTATCTTACGGAAACCCTCTTCGCCGCGCTCGTCAAAGATTTCCTTGACTTTCTTGCGCATGCGGGTTTCTATGTACCAATCGAGATCATAAAAGGGCACACCAAGACATTTGGCGAGTTCTTTGCCCACCGTTGTCTTGCCTGCGCCCATATATCCTATCAAGATGATGCGTGTCATCAGTCTTTACCCTTGTTGACGATAGCCATACATTCCTCGTAAGTCAGCGTGGAAGCCTTCTCGTGCAAAGCCTTTGGCAGACGATAGTTCTTGCCGTCATAGGTAAGGTAAGGACCATACCTGCCGTTCATGACCTCCAGTTTGGCATCCTCGCTGAAGGTCTTGAGGTGGCGCTGCTTTTCTTCCTGACGGCTCTCGTCTATCAGTTTCTTTGCCTGTTCAAACGTTACCTCCAAGGGGTCGATGTCCTTGGGGATAGAGACATACTTCTTTTTGTGCAGCACGTATGGACCGAATCGCCCTGCGCCTATCGTCACGCTTGAACCGTCGAGGTTGCCTATTACACGAGGCAGGCGGAACAACTCCAGTGCCTCTTCGAGGGTGATGGTCTCCAGTGACTTGTCTTTTGGCAGTTGTGCAAAGCGTGGTTTCTCCTTATCGTCGGAGCTGCCTATCTGTACCAGCGGACCGTATCTGCCTATCTTCACCATTACCGGCTTATGAGTCTTTGGCTCTTCTCCCAACACGCGCTCGCCTGCCTTGTGCTCGCTGCGTGCGTTCATTGTATTCTCTACAGTCGGCTCGAAGTCCTTATAGAATTTCTTCAGCATCTTGTGCCAGTCCATCTTGCCGTCGGCGATGGCATCAAACTCCTCCTCCACGTTGGCTGTGAAGTTGTAGTCCATGATAGTGGGGAAATACTCCATGAGGAAGTCGTTAACCACGATGCCTGTGTCGGTAGGCAACAGCTTTCCTTTTTCGTTGCCTGTTACCTCCTTCTTGTTTTGTGATGTTATCTTGCCTTCGCTCAGAGTGTCGATGCTGAATTTACGTTCCTCACCCTTTTTGTCGCCTTTCACTACGTATTCACGTTGTTGTATGGTTGATATAGTCGGTGCGTAAGTTGAAGGACGTCCTATGCCGAGTTCCTCCAGTTTGTGTACCAGTGATGCCTCGGTATAGCGTAGCGGGCTCTGCGAGAACTTCTGCGTCGATGTTATCTCTTTGCTTGCTACGGTCATGCCTTTCTTCATTCCGGCAGGCATGGCGCTGTTTCCGTTAACGTTTCCGTTGTCGTCATCTTCCTCGGCAAGGCTTTCACGATATACCTTGAGGAAGCCGTCGAAGGTCACTACCTCGCCTGTTGCGACAAACTGCATGTTTTCGAGTCCGTCAACGTTTATCAGTACGGTGGTCTTCTCTATCTCGGCATCAGCCATCTGCGTAGCTATGGTGCGTTTCCATATCAGTTCGTACAGTCGCTTCTCCTGTGCCGTACCCTGTATAGTGGACTTGTCCATGTATGAGGGACGTATAGCCTCGTGTGCCTCCTGTGCACCTTTTGAGTGGGTGGTGTAGTTGCGTGACTTGCTATAGGTCTCTCCATAAATGTTCTTCACCGTTTCCTTCGCTGTACCTATGCACAGGCTTGAGAGGTTTACGGAGTCGGTACGCATATACGTGATGTGTCCGTTCTCGTACAGTCTCTGTGCCACCATCATTGTCTGGCTTCCGGTGAAGCCGAGTTTCCTTGCTGCCTCCTGTTGCAGTGTGGAGGTGGTGAAAGGTGGTGCAGGGGTACGTTTCAGCGGCTTCTTTTGTATAGAGACGATGGTAAACTGTGCGTCCTTGCATTTCTCAAGGAAGGCAAGTGCTTCCTCATGGGTAGCGAAACGTTGGTTCAGTTCTGCTCTTACATCCTGTCCCTTTATGTCGAATACGGCAGTAATGCGGAAGTACTCCTCTGCCTTAAACGACTGTATCTCGCGTTCGCGCTCCACTATCAGTCTCACGGCAACGCTCTGTACGCGTCCTGCAGACAGCTGCGGTTTCACCTTGCGCCACAATACCGGTGACAGATTGAAGCCCACCAAGCGGTCGAGCATGCGTCGTGCCTGTTGTGCGTTGGCAAGGTTCATGTCAAGGTGACGTGGGTGCTCGATGGCTTCCAGTATGGCATTCTTTGTTATCTCATGGAAGACTATGCGGTTGGTATTCTTCTCGTCAAGTCCCAGCACCTCGCACAGATGCCATGATATAGCCTCTCCTTCGCGGTCTTCATCCGATGCCAGCCATACCTTCTGTGCTTTCTTGGCGTTGCTCTTCAGGTCGGCAACCACCTTGCGCTTCTCCTCTGGAATCTCGTATTCGGGTTCGAGGTTCTTCAGGTCGATGCTTATCTCTTTCTTTTTCAGGTCGCGGATATGTCCGTAGCTTGACATCACTTTGAAGTCCTTGCCCAAGAACTTCTCAATGGTCTTTGCCTTTGCAGGGCTCTCCACTATAACTAAATTGTCTTGCATGATTTATATTTTGTTTTCGCTATATCGTTATTTCGCAATGTCGGTATTCCGACATCCTGTTGTTTTACCAATCGGGGTGCAAAGGTATATAAAAAATCCCTATACACATTATTATATAGGGATATTTTTCGTTTTCTTAACAATTCACTTCCCAAAGATTTCATTCAACATCAGGTAGAACCTCGGGTCCTCTCCCACAAAGCTTTTCACTATCTTGCCGTCGGGGTCAACGAGTACCTTTGTGGGATAGCCTTTGAGGCGATAGTCCTGCTGTACAGAGAGTTTTCTGCCCATGATTACATGCTTCCACGGCATGTCGTCTTTCAGCGAATCCACCCAATGTTTCCACTTTACGGTCTTGTCGCCGCAATCTACTCCTATAATCTCAAACTTCCCTTGATATTTCTGTTGTGCCTCCTTCAGCTTTGGCATACCTTTCAGGCATATCTTGCACCATGTGCCCCAGAAGTCGAGTATCACATACTTGCCCCTCATGCTTGACAGCGTGAAGTCGTTTCCCTCTATGTCAGGCAGTGTGAAGTCTGGCGCCACTTCGGGTGCATCATCCTGAATAGATGCCCTCATCCATGCGCTTCCGAGGCACATGGTAATGAAGAATGCTATGACGACAAGGACTTTTTTCATGTCTTTTTTACAGGAAATGAGGTATTTTCGTTGCAAAGTTAGCAATTTTTACAAAATAAAGTATTATTTTTGCAGAAAATTTAAGTTTTGAGACGTAATACATTAGCCATATTGCTTTTGTTTGTGGTGGCAGCGGTGCATGCCCAGATATCATTCACTACCAATCTTTCAAGGGTGAGTGACAAGGAGTTGTCATTGCAGTTTCGTGCCACCATAGAGGATGGCTACGGACTCAACACCGACCTCGTCATGGAGTCGCTTGAGGGAGTAAAGCTGAAGGGCGGACTTACCGAGATACGTCCTAATGTCTATGAGCAGCGACTGGTGCAGACGTCTTCCCGATATTCTTTCAGCGGCTATCTGGAGTATTATGGTTGTAATGATGTACAGTGTCTTGCTCCTGCATCGGTGGATTTTGATTATGCAGGGGAGGAGCAGGCTGCCGCTCCTATAGTGCCTATAGTTCCTATAGACACTATAGCTACGATAAGCACTAAAGATACTGTCACTCCCCCCTCGGGGGAGCAGGAGGGGATTACTGCCTTCGACCTCCTTGAACGTGCCTCTTCTCCGCTTTGGACCCCCATCATAGAAGAATTGAAACACCTCAGTGAGCGTCCTATCCCCATACAGCGAAGCCTCTTTGAGGTATTCCTTATTTGTTTTCTTGGCGGATTGCTGACAGTCCTCACTCCGTGTGTGTGGCCTATCATTCCCCTTACGGTGTCTTTCTTTATAAAGAGGAGTGAGACAATCAACGTTAACGGGAACGGGAACGGGAACAATAACGAGTCTTCTTTCTATTCTGCCTTTGCCGAAGATGAGGACAATTCGCCCCTCTCTGCACGTCTGTGGCGCACGGTGGTGCGTTATTCGCGCCTGCCGGGAGTACGCGATGCTGCATGGTATGGTGTGAGTATCATTGTGCTCTTCATGTTCTTAGGCATCATCATGACAATGGTGTTTGGCGTCAATGCCATGAACGCCCTCTCCACCAATGCCGTGTTCAATGTGCTGTGTTTCTTCCTCCTTGTTATCTTCGGGCTCTCCTTCCTCGGACTTTTCGAGATACGTCTGCCGTCATCATGGGCAAACAAGCTCAATGTGGAGTCTGATACTCATGGCGGTATGTTGGGCATGGTCTTCATGGCTCTCACCCTTGTTGTTGTCAGTTTCTCCTGCACGGTGCCCGTCTTGGGTTACCTCCTCGTTGAGATAGCCGTCCAAGGCGACATCCTTGCACCGGCGGTGGGTATGTTTGCCTTCTCTACCGCCATAGCGTTGCCCTTCACCCTCTTTGCCGTTTTCCCCACCATACTGAAGAAATTGCCCCGTTCGGGCTATTGGATGGATCATGTCAAGGCAACCTTGGGCTTCATCGAACTCGCTTTCTCACTCAAGTTCCTCAGCGTTGCCGACATGGCATACGGTTGGGGCATATTGCCTCGCCCTCTGTTCCTCACGTTGTGGATTATCATCTTCTTCCTGCTTGCGTTGTATCATACGGGCTGGCTGCATTTCAGGAAAGTGGGTTGGCTGCGCCTTGTCGTAGCAGCCTTGTCGATGGCTCTCGTCATATATCTCATACCAGGACTGTGGGGCGCACCGTGTCATCTCGTATCTGCCTTTGCGCCACCTGCAAACAGCGGACCGCAGATAGGAAGCGACGACGATTCTCCATCTGCTATGAACAGTCTTCCTGCCCACTTCACTGACTACGAGGAGGGAATGGCTGCTGCCGCCATGACTGGTAAGCCAGTGTTGCTTGATTTCACTGGTTACGGCTGTGTCAACTGCCGTAAGATGGAGTCTGCCGTATGGGGTACAACGCGTGTGCGTAACGTAATCAATAAGGATTATCTCGTCATCATGCTTCACGTCGATGACCGTACCCCGCTGCCTAACCCCTGTCGTATCACGATGAACGGCAAGCAGCGCACCCTCCGCAGCGTAGGTGATATGTGGAGTTACCTCGAGAGCTACAAGTTCGGCAGTATCTCCCAGCCTTTTCAGGTCATTCTCACCCCCGACGGCAAACCTCTCACCAGTTCCTATGGCTATGACGAGGATATAGAAAAATACCTGCGTTACCTCCGTACAGGGCTCGCAAATTTCGAGAAACTTTAGGGGGTGTAAAACAAGTCAAAACGAAAAGCTATGCTTTAGGCACCCAAAAGCATAACTTTTGCCCCCTTAAAGCATACCTCTTGGGTACCCAAAAGATATGCTTTTATAATACATTGATTAACAATTGGTTACAAAGGCTATTTAGATAGCATCGTAACCTCTATTCTGCGCTGTGCGTCGAGCATGCGCTGAGCTATGCGCTGTACCTGCCCTGGCGTCACTGCCTCCACCATCTTGCAGTAGTCTTTGTCGAAGTCGGTGTCGTCATCAAGTTCGTGCCAGATGATGTAGTTCCAGTAGTCATTGGTGATGGCTGCCTGTGCGTACTGCTTTACGAGATACTGCTTGATTTTCTTCAGCGTCTCCTCCGACGGGCCGTGCTTGGCAACGTTCTCCAGTTGCTGATAAACTATGGGGTTCAGTTCCTCATAGCGCTGCGGGTCGGCATTGTATGCTATGCGCAGCATGGCTGTAGGATGGTCGTCCTTGTCAAAGTTCACCCCTACGCTCACGCCGTATGTGCCGCCCTTCTCCTCACGTATAGAGTCGGTGTACATCACTTGCAGCACGCGGTTGAGGAAGTCCAGTTCGAGGTCTGCCTGCGGTGTAAACGGTATGTCGGCGGTGAGGTATATGCTTACGTTGGCAAGTGGCGTAGCCTGTTTCTTTGTAAACTTCACCAGTTTCTTGCCTCCTGCTATCTGTGGCACGTTAGCCCAGTTGGTCTTTTCGTTTTTGTATGTTGACGGCAGAGTGGCAAGATATTGGCATATCAGTGTGCGCATCTCCTCCTCCTCGTAGTTGCCTATGATGACGGTCTTGAAGTTTGAGGCATCGCTGAAACGCTCCTTGTATATCTCCATGCAGCGGTCATAGCTCACTTTGTCCAGCGTCTCCAGAAGGAAAGGCATCCTGCGTGGGTGGTGGTCGTAGAGGGTGACGTAGCAGGAGTCGTTATAGTCCACCTTAGGAGAGGCGTTGCGGTTGGCGAGGAATGCACGCTGTCGGTTTATGAGACCACGGAAGGCGGTGGTGTCACGACGTGGTGAGGTGAAGAAGAGGTATGCCAGTTCAAACATTGTCTTGGCATCCTTCACGCTTGCACCGCCACCGATGCTCTGTCCGCGTGTGCCTACCGCCGGCACTATCTTAACCGATTTGCCCGTCAGCATCTTACGCAGAGCATTGAGGTCATAGTCGCCTACGCCGCCTTCGCTGATAGCACTGGCTATCATGTTGAAGTTAGGTATGTCCTCGTCGCCATACACCGACGTGCCGCCCTCTGCCTTCATCGTCATTGATACGGCGTCGGATGCGAAGTCGGTCTTACGTGTATATACCTTCATGCCGTTGGAAAGCGTCATCTCGGTGAAGCCGTGCTTGTAAGGCTTTTCGCTTACTATGGTGCCAGGTGCAGGCAGGTCTGTCACCAGTTTGTCGCCCACCGCTTCCTCGGCGTATGGCTCGTATGTCCGCTGTTGCGCAGTGAGTACAGCCTGCTCTATCTCTTTCTCTGTGGGCAGAGGTACAGTTTCCTTGTCTGGAGCGTAGAGTATTGCCACCTGGTTTTTGTCCGTTATCATCTCTTTTGCAGCCCTGTTGACCTCGTCAAGTGTCACCTCACTGTCGAAGGTGCGTATGTATCCCAGCTCTTGCTCTACGGAGAGAAGTGGAGAGAATGACAGGTAGTTGTTCACGCACTTGCTCACATAGTGGTTGTTTCGGTAGTCGTTGCGCTGCTTGTAGCGGCGCTCGGCTCCGTTGAGATATACGCTCTTGGCACGGCTCAGCTCGCTCTCGGTGAAGCCATGCTGACGTGCCTGCTCAGCTACTCCTACTGCCGCTGCTATGCTACTCAGTATGCTATCCTGATTACATCCTACGCTGAGCGAGAAGGCATCCTTCGTTCTGCTCACGAAAAAGGCTGAGCTGCGTGCCGTAGCGCTCTGGAACGGTGGCGCTGCCTGTTGGCGCATCTCTGCCAGACGGTCGTTGAGCATTGTGCTGATGAGGTTATCAACGTACTCGCTGCGTATGTACTGCACGGTGTTTTTCTCTGCATCGGGTGTAGCGTCGCGTTTCTGGTAGAGGTGGAACAGGTTGATAGGCTGCTCCGAGTCCTTCTCTATATCGACTATCATGGTGTCGTTGTCGTTGACGGGATAGTATATGCGCTCGGCGCGTTTCTTGGCGAGTGGGATAGGGGAGAAGATTTTCTTTATCTTCTTCTCCATCTTATCTACGTCGAAGTCGCCCACTACTACGATAGCCTGCAAGTCAGGACGGTACCACTTCTGGTAGTAGTCGCGCAGGTCTTGATAGGGGAAGTTGTCAACGATGTCCATAGAGCCTATAGGCATACAGTCCTCGTATTTCGTGCCTTTGTATATCTTCGGCATTGCCTGCTCCATCAGTCGCTGCACTGCTTTGCCAGCCCTTCGTGTGCGCCATTCCTCGTGTATCACGCCGCGCTCTTTGTCTATTTCGTTGTCTTCCAGCAGCAGGTAGTGGCTCCAGTCGTGGAGCACCAGCAGGCAGGAGTCGATAACGCCTTCGCGCTTCAGCGGTGCCGCGCCGATGTGATACACCGTCTGTTCCACCGAGGTGTAGGCGTTGAGGTTGGCACCGAACTTCACTCCGATGCTCTCAGCCCAAGGCACTATGCCAAGTTTCTTGCCTTTGCCGGGGAAGTTCTTCGTGCCGTTGAACGCCATGTGCTCCAGGAAGTGAGCAAGACCGCGCTGACGCGGCTCCTCCTGTATGGCTCCCACACGATAAGCTATGTAGAAGTCGGCAAGCCCTGCCTCCTTGGCATTGTGGCGGATGTAGTAGGTCATGCCGTTCTTCAGTGTGCCCTTGCGGATGGTAGAGTCTTGTGGCAGGGGTTGTGCTGCTATGCCGCTTATCATGGTGAGCAGCAGTAGCGTAGTAGTGAGAATCTTCTTCATTTGATGTGGTTTTATGTTTATTTTGACGCAAAGGTACTAAATTCCTCTTATTTAGGTATTGCGTATATCATTAAAATTTATTAATTTTGCAGCCAAAATTAGCATGTAAAGTTAAAATGAGATTAACGAAAGCAGTCTTTTTTGTTCTGTTTTGCGCTATGTCACTTGCTACTATGGCGCAAAAGACAGGTGGGGGCAAGACGGGATACAGCCTGTCTCTTACGGTAACTGACAAGGGCAACCGTGAAGCTATCATTATGGCTACCGTGCAGTTGCAACCCTCGGGGGCGGTGGCAGTTACCAATATGGACGGTCATGCCGTGATAAAGAATGTAGAGCCAGGCAACTATACATTGACAGTGTCATACGTGGGCTACGAACCTTTGCAGGTAAACGTGAAGGTGAGCGGCGACCTGCACCTGCGGTTGCAGATGACTGAGACGACCTTGGCGCTTAACGAGGTAACTGTGGTGGCAAAGCAAAATGCCAGTGGAACATCGACAAGCAGCATCATAGGGCGTCAGGCTATAGACCACTTGCAGGCAGCATCGCTTGCCGATGTGATGCAGCTCGTGCCGGGTAACGTGATGGGCAATGCTGACATGACCACGTCACAACAGCTACAGGTACGTGAGATTTCTGATAACAATATAACCAACCGTTTCGGTGCCGGCATCATCGTTGACGGCGTGCCGCTGTCAAACAACGGTGTGGCATCGCAGGGAAATTTCTCTGCTACCACGGTGATAGGCACCGATATGCGTAACATTTCGGCTGACGACATAGAGGAGGTGGAGGTGATACGCGGCATACCGTCTGCGGAGTACGGCGACCTTACCAGTGGACTGGTGGTGGTACACTCTAAGATAGGTGTCACACCGTGGCAGGTGAAGGGTAAGGTAAACCCTTCGCTGATGAACTACTCCCTCGGTAAAGGTTTGAAGATGCACCGCTATGGCGTACTCAACTTCAATCTCGACTATGCGCAGGCATGGGGCGATCCGCGTCAGAAGACACGTTCTTTCGACCGCTATACCATGAGTGTCGGCTATGGAGTGGACCTTACGCGTCGTTGGCATACCGATACCAAGGTGCGCTATATATATAGCAAGGATTGGAGCGGCAACGATCCTGATGCCATTGACGACGGCACTTCATCAAAGAATACCAATGGCGTGTTCTCCGTTACCCATAACGGAAAGCTGTCGCTTGACAAGTTTTTTGCCCGTACCATATCCTATACTCTTGGACTGAGCCTCACGTCAACCACAAGCCGCAACACATCGTATGTCGGCACGAGTACTGGTCTCATACCTATCATAACAGCCACAGAGACTGGCTACTGGAGCATACCTTGGGAAAACTCCAGTTATCTCGCTACGGGTGTCAACGAGTCACGTCCAGGCAACTTCTACTTCAAGGCTAACGATGCTTTCTTTGTAAAATGGGGAAAGACCAACCAGCGCTTCAAGCTCGGTGTGGATTATAAGTATGACTGGAACTCGGGACGTGGCTACTACAACGAGGACGAGCGTCACCCCTTGCGTCCCAACAGCGACGGACGTCCACGTTCTTTCAGCGATATACCTGGCTTACACCAGTTTTCTGCCTTCGTTGAGGATAATTTCAGTTGGCAGTATGCCAAGAAGCGCAGTCTGAGAGTGCAGTTTGGCGCACGCTTCACTGCTATGCAACCGTTTGACGATGTGCGTACATTCGCAGTGTCACCGCGTCTTAACGTCACTATGGAACTCACCGACTGGCTCAACTTGCGTGGCGGTATAGGTCTGAACTCAAAGACACCAGGTCTGTCATATCTCTATCCTGACAAGAAATACACTGACTACCGTGTGCTGAACTATATGCCGCAGGATGATGCGTCGGCACAGATGCTTGTAAACTATACCCATGTGTATGACGTGGCATACTCCAAAGACCTCAAAAACGCTACCACGACAAAGATAGAGGCGGGCGTGGACATCAAGCTGTCACGCAGTCATAAGTTGAGCATCCTTGCCTACCATGACCGCACGCCTGACGGCTTCAGTAACCTGAAGGATTACCTCACCTATCCGGTGTATTACTTCAACAATCCAACGGGATTGGTGGTTGCTCCCAACGGAAGCGTGGATATCACCAATGGCAACATTGATACCTCACGCCCGTCAATATACTGGAGCACCACAGGCAGCGTGGGAAATACCAATGTTAGTATCAACCGAGGCATAGAATTTGACTTCGACCTCGGACGCATCAAGCCTCTCCACACCTCGGTATATTTCAGCGGAGCATGGCAGGAGTCAAAGAGCTACTCAAAGAATATGGTGACGGCTAACCCTGTGAGCAAGACCACCACGTGGACGTGGAGCCAGTATGGCACCTATCCATTCAAGGTGGTATATCCTTCGGAGCAGGACTATTCGCGCTATCGTCGCTTCGTCAATACCCTGCGACTTGTGACCAACATACCTGCATTGCGTATGGTGGCATCGTTCACGGGGCAGGTGATATGGCATAACTCCACACTCAGCTACACATCATCCAAAGACCCTATAGGGTGGATAACCACTGACTTGCAGTATCATCCGCTCACAGCCGACATGATGGGTGGATACATAGGAAGCGACGGACTGTACTATGCTGAGGCTCCCACTGGACAACAGTATGTGGCAGTGGCAGAGCAGTCAACCACCAGCAATGACAACGAACCTGTCAAGAATCCTGTAACGTGGAACATGTCGTTCCGTCTCACCAAGGAGTTTGGCAAGACGGCAGGTCTCTCTTTCTATGCCAACAATGCACTGTTCTACGAGCCGTTCATGACTACCAATACGTCGAATACGCTCTCACAACGCAATACGGGAACTTTCTCTTTCGGCGTGGAACTGTTCTTTAACTTGTAGATTATAGATAAAAGATGAAAAAGCTAATTCAACTATTACTTGCAGTAGTAATGCTGACGGGTTGTTGCATGGACTTTGACAATGCGACGCAGCCCATAACGGTAAAGATGCAGGTGGTATTGCCTGAAGGATATGAGACTCTTGACGTGTCTGACAAGGAGGTGACCATGACGGTGGGCGGCAAGAGCTATACCGCAACTACCGATGCCGACGGCATGGTGACGTTTACTGACGTCGTGCCTGACAACTACGATATATCCATTGCATGGGAGACCTTGGAATACATCGTTTCTGGTAGCCTTAACGGTCAGTTGCTTGCAGTGAGCAATGTGGAGCCCATAGTGCTTAACGTAAACATACAGAAGAATGCTACGTGGCTCATAGGCAAGGTATATTATGAGGGCAGTAAGGACAGCAATAACAAAAACTACATGGCTGGCAAGTATATCGAGATATACAACAACTCTTCAAAACCTCTCGATGCAGCAGGACTGTACATCGCTCTGATGGAGACAGAGAGCACCATTGCCTACACACCTGGTCAGGTGGAAGAGGTGGTTTATGCCAAGCAGGTGTTCCGTGTACCAGCCTCAGAGCCTGTGATAGTGCAGCCTGGAGGAACGCTGTTGCTTGTCAACAGTGCCATAGACCATACGCAGACAGCACTTAACGCATACGAGCGCAACCTGCTCGATGCCGATTTCGAGGCAAAAGACAATCAGGGCAGGACTACCAACAATCCTGCAACACCGGCTCTTGACTTGATATATTCATGCTATTCAACTATATCGCAGATGAACATCATGCAGGGTGGACCAACGTCAATGGTGATATTCACCACCGACGAGGACGTGAGCCAGTGGGAGCGTGTCTATGCTTACGGCAAGACGAAGGGTAACATGTTTATGAAAATCCCTGCTGATATAATTGTCGATGGCATAGAGATATTGAAGAACAGGGCGCAGACAGGTCCCGACATCAATACCAAGCGACTGTTTGACTATATCGATGCTGGTTATACCTACTGCAGTTCCACCAGCGGATACAGCGGTGAAGTGGTATATCGAAAGACTTCTTCGGTGACCGATGACGGACGCATAGTGCTGCAAGATACCAACAACTCGCTTAACGACTTTGTGACATCAACAACGATAAAACCACGCGAATACTGATGAGATATATTACTTCTTCCTTATTACTTGTTACTTTCCTGTGCTCTATCAGAGCACAAGTGACGGCTGACAGTTATCGTCTCAGTGACCAACGACAGTTGTGGCACCAGACAGAGAATGCTGCCGGCATGGCGTTCGACTTCGCTACCGAGGACAGTACACAGAATCGTGGTGTGGCATATTTCGACGTACAGCATGACGATGGTGACTACCACCGCGTGCAGGACGGCGGCATGCGCAATAATATGCGTTTCTTTACCGAACGCTATCAGAAGATAGGACGTTATCTGTATGGTTATGGTTCTTTTGACTTCAATATGGGACGTACAAAGAACCGTGCATGGAGTGATGTGCTGCGTTCATACGATAGCAACCCATTCATTTCTGGCAGTAACGTGTTTGGTAAGTATGACCATCAGGACTTCACACTCAACGCAAGTTTGAGCACCGTCAAACTGGGTAGCTTTACCTATGGCGCCAATATATTATATAAGGTGGGTGACCTGAGTCGCCTGCGCGACCCCCGTTCTCGTATCAACCTGCTCGACTATAAGCTTACACCGTCCGTTACGGCTTCGGTAGGTAGTCATCATACCATAGGCTTTGCCTTCCATTATGAGCGTCGCAAGGAGAAGTTGCCATCGCTTACCACAGTGCAGACAGACCCTAATCTGGCATATTATGTCATGACAGGTTTGGAGAGTGCTACCGGCACCATAGGTGGTTATAAGGGTTATATGCGTGAATACGTGAGTCACAACTTCGGTGGTGAACTGACGTATGGCTATCATAGCGGAGCGTTCAAGTCGTTGACTGCATTCTCTCTCGAACGCATACCAGAGTATGTCTATGGCACCAACAAGTACGAGCCGGGCTTCTATGTGGCAAACCGTTATGGTGTTTCCACACAGAACCGCTTGCAGTGCAATCGTCTGCTTCACTCCATTGATGCTTCTCTTGCTTATGAAGAGGCTTATGCTGACGAATACCGTCAGGAGCGTATCACAGAGACAAATCCCGACAACGGCCAGACGTCGATACGCTGGAACACCATAATGACGTACAAGAAGCGATACCAGCTCAAGAAACTCGACCTTAACGCTCACTATCGCCTCACCTTCACCGATGCCTCTAATGGGCAGAAGGGATATGTGGGAGCTGCCTACAGCCTGAAGAGTGTAAAGACCACACACCTGCTGCCTGTCAGCAAACAGGAGTATGTGGCATCGACAGTAATGGCAGAGGGCGGCGTGACACTCCTTAAACGTCACCTGCTCGTTGATGCACAGTTTGGCGGACACTTTGCCACGAAGGCAGAGCTTAACCTTGCCGATCCCACTACAGACTATGCTGTCAATGTACTCATTCCCGACATGGATATCCTCGATGCCAATTACTGGTTCGGCACCCTTCAGGTGGAATACCAGCACCCCATCAGTATCAAGGGCGTAACGACGCAGTGGTTTGCACGTGCCCACGGCAGCTACATTGGAGCGCAGCATAGCCTACACCGCTCCACCATCGGACTGAGCATCGGCTTATACTATTGAGCCAGTGGCTCAATAACTCCTATAGTAT
>JAFVBX010000112.1 GCA_017479675.1 Prevotella sp. | reverse complement strand
AGAACTGCTTAAAGAAGTCGTTGCCCTTATCGTCAACGAGTATGAAGGCAGGGAAGTTCTCCACACGGATTTTCCATATTGCCTCCATGCCCAGCTCTGGGTACTCTACGCACTCTATGCTCTTGATGTTGCTTGACGAGAGGTAGGCAGCAGGACCGCCAATGCTTCCCAGATAGAATCCGCCGTGCTTCTTGCAGGCATCTGTCACCACCTGCGTACGGTTGCCCTTGGCTATCATCACCAGTGAACCGCCGTTCTCCTGGAACTCGTCAGTGTATGGGTCCATGCGGTTTGCCGTCGTCGGTCCCATAGAGCCGCAAGGCATTCCCTGAGGTGTCTTTGCCGGACCTGCATAGAGTATCGGATGGTCTTTGAAGTATTGTGGCATACCCTCGCCGTTGTCGAGGCGTGCCTTTATCTTTGCGTGTGCTATGTCGCGAGCCACTATGATGGTGCCGTTGAGGTTTACACGTGTTGAGACAGGATATTTGCTCAACTCCTTGCACACCTCACTGATAGGCTGGTCAAGGTCTATCTGTATGGCATCCCCCTCACCTGCCTGGCGCAGTGCCTCTGGTATCAGCTCGTATGGTTTGTCGTCCATCTTCTCCACGAATATGCCGTCCTTCGTAATCTTTGCCTTGATGTTGCGGTCGGCAGAACAAGAGACGCCGAGACCTATCGGACATGAAGCACCGTGACGCGGCAGACGCACCACCCTTATGTCGTGGGCAAATGCCGTACCTCCGAACTGTGCTCCGAAGCCTATCTTCTTGGCTTCCTCAAGCAACTGCTTTTCTAACTCTATATCGCGGAAGGCACGTCCTGTCTCGTCTCCAGTGGTAGGCAGAGAGTCATAGTATTTTGTTGAGGCAAGTTTCACGGTCAGCAGGTTCTTCTCTGCCGATGTGCCGCCAATCACAAAAGCTATATGGTAAGGAGGACAAGCCGCCGTGCCGAGGCTCTTCATCTTCTCTACGAGGAATGGCACCAACGTGCCAGGGTTCTGTATGCGTGCCTTCGTTTCCTGATATAGATAGGTCTTGTTTGCCGAACCGCCGCCCTTCACTACGCAGAGGAAGCGGTACTCCATACCCTGTGTAGCCTCTATGTCTATCTGTGCAGGGAGGTTACAGCGTGTGTTCACCTCGTTATACATGTCGAGCGGCGCATTCTGCGAGTAGCGCAGGTTATCCTCGGTATAGGTGTTATACACTCCCTTGGCTAACGGCTCCTCGTCTTCAAAGCCTGTCCACACCTGCTGTCCCTTCTCGGCATGTATTATCGCCGTGCCCGTATCCTGGCAGAATGGGAGCTGTCCCTTGCAAGCCACCTCCGCATTGCGCAGCATGGTGAGTGCAACGTATTTGTCGTTGTCCGACGCATCAGGAGCGTTGAGTATCGCTGCCACCTTCTCGTTATGCTCACGGCGCAACATGAAGTTCACGTCGTGAAACGCCTGTGTGGTCAACAACTCCAGTGCTTCCTTTGAAACCTTGAGGATAGGCTTACCCTCAAACTCACTAAGGCTTATGCCTTCTTTTGACACAAGGCGGTATTCCGTCTTGTCCTCGCCAAGCTGAAACATTGGCGCATATTTAAATTCTACGTTTGCCATATTAGGTGCAAAGTTACAAAAAAACAAGCGATATGACAAACAAATTTCAAAAAAAGATTTACCTTACACTATTACGTATTTCTGCACGCTTTATTTTACCACTTATGGTTTTAGGCAGTTCTTCTACAAATTCTATAATGCGAGGATACTTATACGGGGCAGTCTCGCGCTTAACATGTTCCTGCAGTTCACGCACCAACATATCCGACTGTTTATCCACATAAGCATCAGTAAGTATAATAGATGCCTTAACTATCTGACCCCGAATTTCATCAGGAACGGCAGTTACAGCACATTCAGCCACAGCCGGATGCGTCATTAAGGCTGACTCCACTTCAAAAGGACCTACACGATAACCAGAAGTTTTTATAACATCATCAATACGTGAAACAAACCATAGATAGCCGTCATTGTCGTAATATACAACGTCACCCGTATGATAAAGGCCGTTCACGATACGCTTTTCTGTCATTTCGTCGTT
>JAFVBX010000111.1 GCA_017479675.1 Prevotella sp. | reverse complement strand
ATACTCGACCGCACGAGCCTTATCCTCGACATATTCGCCATGCGTGCACAGACGGCAAACGCCAAGACACAGGTGGAACTGGCGCAGTACCGTTATATGCTACCCAGACTGCAACGACTCTGGACACACCTTGAGCGACAAGGCGGTGGCTCAGGCTCTGGTGGAGGAAAGGGTTCGGTAGGCTTGAGAGGTCCTGGTGAGAAGCAGTTGGAGATGGACCGTCGAATAATACTTAATCGTATGTCGCTGCTGAAGGAACGTTTAGCGGAGATAGACAAACAGAAGACCACGCAACGCAAGAATCGTGGCAGGCTGATAAGAGTGGCGTTAGTGGGATATACCAACGTGGGAAAGTCAACCATCATGAATATGCTCGCCAAGAGTGAGGTGTTTGCAGAGAATAAGTTGTTTGCCACTCTCGACACTACGGTGCGTAAGGTGGTGATAGAGAATCTTCCATTCCTGCTTGCCGATACGGTGGGATTCATAAGGAAACTGCCGACGGACCTTGTCGATTCATTCAAATCAACACTTGACGAGACGAGGGAGGCAGACCTGTTGCTGCACGTAGTGGATATTAGCCATCCCGACTTTGAGGAACAGATAACAGTGGTGGAGAAGACACTCGCCGACCTCGGTTGTGCAGAGAAGCCGTCGATGATAGTGTTCAACAAGATTGATGCCTATACATGGGACGAGAAAGAAGAGGATGACCTCACACCAGTGAAGAAGAACGAGATATCGCTGGAGGAACTGAAAAGGACATGGATGGCGAAGCTCAACGGCGGATGCCTCTTCATATCGGCAAAGGACAAACTGAACATCGACGAGTTCAGAGAGACAATATATAGTAAGGTGCGCGAACTGCACGTACAGAAATACCCTTATAACGACTTCCTATGGAATACAGAAACCTGACACTAAACGAGATTGACGCCCTGGAACAACAGGGATGCAGAAGCACAGAATGGACGCAGGTGCTGGTGGCAGCAGACTTTGACGCTGCCGACCTGCGCAACGTATGTTTTGACGGTGCCGTGAGGATAGGCAGCGGTGCACACATCTGCAACGTTGGTATCATACGCACCACAGACGGAGCAACATACGGCGAGGACAACATGATAAGCGTGAAGAACGAGGCTGGCGACGGCAACGTTGTGATATATAGTGCCTTGACATCGCAGACAGCGGCAATGATGGTACGTGCTGCAGAACAGGGCGACAAGGAACTTTTCGGCAAGTTGCGCGCCATGGCTTCGCTGTATGCCAAGGAAGTGATGCCTGCATGCACCACGATAGGCAGCGGTGTGACGATACAGGACTGCCGCGAACTTACCAATGTAGTGATAGGTGACGAGTGCGAACTGTGCGGTGCCTCACGTCTGATAGACTGCACACTATGTTCTACCCCTGACGCAGCGATATACATCGGCGACGAGGTGATAATGGAGAACGTAGTGGCACAGGCTGGCGCCACCATCGTTGACGGTGCAAAGCTCTACGACAGTTTCGTAGGCGAGGCGTGCCACATAGGCAGAGGATTTACCTCTGAGGGCTCTCTGTTCTTTGCCAACAGCCACATGGACAACGGCGAGAGTTGTGCCGCACTGTGCGGACCGTTCTCAGTGAGCCACCACAAGTCGTCACTGCTGATAGGTGGTGAGCAGTCGTTCTACAATGCAGGCTCAGGCACCAACTTCTCAAACCACGCATACAAGATGGGTCCGATACACTACGGCACACTGGAGCGAGGCTCAAAGACAGCGAGTGGTGCGCACATTCTGTGGCCTGCCCACATAGGTGCCTTCTCTATGGTGATGAACAAGGTGCAGACACACCCCGACACATCGCTGTTCCCCTTCTCGTACGTGATAGGCAATGGCAGGAAGACCAACCTCATACCAGGACGCAACCTTATCACTGTGGGTACCTACCGCGACGTGATGAAGTGGCCTAAGCGCGACAAACGTCCAGCCGAGGGACGCAGGTCGCTGATAAACTACGACTGGCTGTCGCCATACGTCATAGAGCGCATAAAGGCAGCGATAAACTGTCTGGAGGAGATGCAGGAGGAGCAGGGCTACGATGCCGAGGAATATACAGGCAAGGGCTTTGTTATCACCCCATCGGCGCTGCAGCACGGACTGGAGTACTACAAACTTGCTCTCAGGATGTATGGCAACGCAAGCAGCACTGACGACTGGACAGACCTGCTTGGACTTCTCACCCCGTCGGAGGCGTTGGAGCAGATGAGGGAGGATATACTTAACGATGACATAAGCGACATAGCAACCCTTGAGAGCCGATTCAAGAATATATATGACGGCTACAACCAGTGGAAGGGATGCAGCGACAACGACTCAGCTACCGAACAGGCTTACGAGCAATGGCGCAAGGCGATACGCCAGGATGCCGAGAGAGAGTATGAGATGGGCGACGTGAGCGAGGAACAGATTGCCGAGTTCCTTGATTCGGTTAGCTGAAGATATTAGTAATAGGAGCTATAGTAACTATAGTAGCTATAGTGACTATAGTGCCTATAGGAACTATAGATAAAAACAAAAAGCAATGACAAGAATATCCTTTAAGACAGCTTTACTTCTTACACTAACCCTGCTATGCTCCATTGCAGGCAGGGCGGAAGTAAACGACCCTATAAACCTGCAGACTTACACGTTGGACAACGGGCTGAAAGTGTTCATATCAGTAAACAAGGAGCAGCCGCGCATCACAGCACACGTAGCCGTGAATACAGGTTCGCGCAACGATCCTGCCGAGACTACGGGACTGGCTCACTATCTGGAACACCTCATGTTCAAGGGTTCTAAGCTGTTCGGCACTTCCAACTATGCCGCCGAGGAGCCTCTGCTCAACAAGATAAGCGACCTCTATGAGGAATACCGTCAGCTGACAGACCCTGCACAGCGTAAGGCGAAGTATCACGAGATAGACTCGGTATCGCAGCTTGCCGCGCAGTACAACATACCTAATGAGTACGACAAGATGATGTCGGCAATAGGCAGCATAGGCACTAATGCCTTCACTTCATACGACGTTACCTGCTACGTGGAGAACATACCGGCAAACGAACTGGAGCGATGGTGTATGATACAGAGCGACAGGTTCCAGAATCTTGTTATGAGGGGATTTCATACAGAACTGGAAGCTGTGTATGAAGAGAAGAACATCACCATGACGAAGGACTCGCGCAAGTCGTCTGAGGCATTGCTGAAAATGCTCTTCCCTACACACCCATACGGTATGCAGACCACGATAGGCACGCAGGAACACCTCAAGAATCCTTCACAGGTGAACATACGCAACTACTACAATCGTTACTATGTGCCTAACAATATAGCTATATGTATGGCTGGCGACCTCGATCCCGAGAAGACCATTGCCATGATAAAGAAATACTTCGGAGGGTGGAAGCCTGCTGGCAACGTAACACCTCCTACATTCCCTGCGCAGCCTGTGCTCACTACTCCCAAGGATACCACTGTACTTGGTCAGGAGACAGAGCACGTGCGCATGGCATGGCGACTGAAAGGTGCATCATCATTGCAGAACGACACCATCACTATGGTCGATATGCTCCTGTCCAACGGCAAGGTAGGTTTGATGGACGTTGACCTCGACCAGAAGATGGCTGTGATGGGTGCAGGCACGGGGATATGGGACTTGAAGGACCACAGCATGTTTGTGATGGAAGGCAGACCTAATGAGGGACAGACCCTTGACGAGGTGAAAGCCCTGCTGCTGGCAGAGGTGGAGAAGCTGAAGAGAGGCGAGTGGGACGAGAAGCTGATACACAGCATAGCTGCCAACGAGCGTCTGGCGCAGCTGACATCTTTTGACAGCAACGACTCTCGCGTTGACCAGATGGTGGATTGCTACATAACGGGAACGCCTTGGCTGCAGCACGTGGGACAGATAGACCGCATAGACAAACTGACGAAGGACGAGATAACGGCATGGGCAAGGGAACACCTCAACGACGGCTATGTGTGCGTGTATAAGCGCAAAGGCGAGGACACCACGATAGTGAAGATAGAGAAACCAGCCATAACACCCATACCCAGCAACCGCGACATACAGAGCGACTTCCTCAAGAACTATATAAATAAAGAGGTGGAGCCAATACATCCGCAGTTCGTGGACTATGAGAAGGACATGACGGTGAAGGCGCTTGCAGGAAAGAATGCAGGCGAGTTGCTCTACAAGAAGAATGAGCAGGACGACCGTTTTAGCATGCAGTTCCGCTATGAGTTCGGCAGTGATGCCGACCGCCGCTACGGTACGGCAGGAAGCTACTTTGAACTTATAGGGACAAAGAAAGAGACTCTCGACCAGATAAAGCGCCGTTTCTACGACATAGCCTGCAACTACTCCTTTGCCGTAGGTGACAGGAACATGACGTTCAATATCTCAGGTTTGCAGGAGAATATGCCGCGTGCCCTGAAGATGCTCGACGAACTCGTCATGGGACAGAAGGCTGACACTGCCGTATATAATAAATATGTGGAGCAGGTGCAGAAGGGCAGGGCAGAGGTGCGTACCAACCAAAACTCATGCTACAACGCACTCGTGGCATACGGAATGTACGGCGAGGACACCCCGATGAAGGACGTTATGTCTGTCAGCCAACTGAAGGAGACTGCCCCAGAGGTGTTCACGCAGATGGTGAAAGACTTGTGGAGCATGCCGGCAACGGTGCTCTACTGGGGACCTGCAACTGCCGACGAGGTGGCAAAAGAAGTCAAGAAGGTAAGGGGCGCAAGAGTGCAGAAGTTCAAAGGCACCATGCCTGTCAACAAGGTACGTACGAAGAAAGCTACTATGCAGGACGAGGTTTTCATCGCACCGTATGATGCCAAGAACATCAATATGCGCATGATACACAACGAGAACCTGCCGCTTGACATTGACAACCTGCCTACCGTGAAGATGTTCAACGAATACTTCGGCGGTTCGATGAATGCCATAGTGTTCCAGGAACTGCGCGAGTCACGCGCCCTGGCATACAATGCATGGGCAACATACGTATCACCAAGCAGGAAGGAGGACACGGAATACTATCAGGAGCACATCATATCTCAGACCGACAAGCTTGCCGACTGCATCAAGGTGTTCAAACTCATCACCGATACCATGCCAGAGTCGCCAACGCTCTTTGCTACCGCACAGCAGAGCCTGTTGAAGAATCTTGCCGCTGCACGCACTACAAGGATGGGTGTCTTGGGTAGCTATCTCAACGCACGCTATCTCGGTATCGACTACGATGTCAACCGTCTGCTCTATGAGAAGATACCAACCCTCAAGCTGCAAGACCTCGTGCGCTTTGAGCAACAGTATATCAAGGGTAAGCCGTTGCGCTACCTCATTCTCGGCAAAGAGGATGAACTGCTGGAGTCCGATGCCTTGAAAGGCTTCGGCACAGTACATCGCCTGACTCTCGATGACATATTCCCAGAATGACAATTCATCCTGTTTCTTGTTCTGTAACTTAACTATCGTTTTAAATTAACTGGTTAATTTTTAAAATTTACTGGTTAATTCGTCAAATTAACCAGTTAATTTAAAACAGAAGCAAAGCACTTTTTCCCTCTTTTGTTTGGAGGAAACAAAAATAATGCTTATCTTTGCAATCAGAAAGGACTTCACCCCCTATGCAAGAAACAGCAACGACATACAAGATT
>JAFVBX010000110.1 GCA_017479675.1 Prevotella sp. | reverse complement strand
TCGTAATACTTCTCGTAGTCGCCTGAAGTGACGTTGTTCATCCACTCCTCGTTGTCGAGATACCATTTGACGGTCTTCTCTATGCCTTCCTCAAACTGCAGCGATGGCTCCCATCCCAGTTCCTTCTGCAACTTGGTGGAGTCGATGGCATAGCGTGCATCGTGTCCCAGACGGTCCGTAACGTAGGTTATGAGGTTGAGGTCTTCACCCTCCTCACGTCCCAACAGACGGTCAACGGTCTTGATGACGGTCTTGATGATATCGATGTTCTTCCACTCGTTGAAGCCGCCGATGTTGTAGGTCTCGGCAATCTTGCCGTTATGGAAGATGACGTCGATGGCACGTGCATGGTCAACCACGTAGAGCCAGTCACGCACGTTCTCGCCCTTGCCATATACAGGCAGGGGCTTCTTGTTCCTTATATTATTTATAAAGAGAGGTATGAGTTTCTCAGGGAACTGGTACGGACCGTAGTTGTTAGAACAATTGGTAACAATAGTCGGCATACCGTAGGTATCGTGGAAAGCGCGCACAAAGTGGTCGCTGCTTGCCTTGGAAGCTGAGTAAGGAGAGTGAGGGTTGTACTTAGTGGTCTCATAGAAGAAGTCCTTACCGTATGCGAGGTGGTGCTCACTGGAGCTTGCCGTAGTAGTGAACGGTGGCTCTATGCCCTCTGGGTTTGTCATCTCAAGTGCGCCATATACCTCGTCAGTGGAGATGTGGTAGAAGCGCTTGCCCTCATATTTCTCCGGCAGGGACTCCCAATAGAGCTTTGCCGCCTGAAGCAGTGACAATGTACCCATCACGTTGGTACGTGCGAATGTGAACGGATCCTTGATGCTGCGGTCAACATGCGACTCGGCTGCAAGGTGTATGATGCCGTCAACCTTCTCGTCCTGCATAAGCTTGTAGAAGGCATCGAAGTCACAGATGTCCATCTTGACGAACTTGTAGTTAGGCTTATCCTCTACATCCTTGAGGTTTGCCAGGTTACCTGCGTAGGTGAGTTTGTCGAGGTTGATGATGTTATACTCAGGGTACTTGTTCACGAAGAGGCGTACAACGTGGCTGCCTATAAAGCCTGCTCCGCCTGTTATCACTATATTCTTCATAACGTTCTTGTTTTCGTTTTTCTTTATCGTTTTTGTTAATAGAGGCTCACGTTGATGTCGAACGGAGTGTCGAAGTCCTTCAACATGGCATGCTTGGTATCTTTCTCCGACAGGATAGCCTCCGCTGACGGTATTCTCCAGTCTATGCCGAGGGAGTCGTCGAGGATGGATATGCCACCGTCAGCCTCGGGATGGTAGAACTCATCACACTTGTACTGGAACACTGCAACGTCCGACAGTACGGCAAAACCATGTGCGAAGCCGCGAGGCACAAAGAACTGGCGGTGGTTGTCTTCCGTCAGCTCAACAGCCACATGCTTGCCGAACGTCGGCGAGCCCTTGCGTATGTCAACGGCAACGTCAAGCACGGCACCGCGTACGCAGCGCACCAGCTTTGACTGAGTGAACGGCGGACGCTGGAAGTGCAGACCTCGCATCACGCCGCGTGATGACATTGACTCGTTGTCCTGTACAAAGTTGATGGAGTGACCAAGTATGGGTGTCACCTTCTCATCAAACTCACGCTGTGAGAAAGACTCAAAGAAATATCCGCGTGCGTCCTTGAATACGCGTGGCTCGATGATGAGCACGTCCTTTATGTCGGTTGTTATTACGTTCATATCTTTAGAATGTGGTTTTCAGTTTCTTCATACATTTCTTCAGCGAAACGGTCCAGTGCGGTATGCGCACGTCGAACGTTTCCTTTATCTTCGTCTTGTCCAGTACGGAGTATGCCGGACGCTTTACGGGAGATGGGAACTCGTTGCTGTGGCAAGGTAAGATGTCACAGTCCTTGTGACCGGCTATCTCTGCTATCTTCACGGTGAAGTCATACCAAGAGCAAACACCCTCGTTACTGAAATGGTATATGCCACCCTTTGAGTATTTACGTGCCCTTGTTGAAGCTCCCCACTCTGCTGTCTCAATCTTGTAGTCAAGGAGTATGCGTATAATGGCATCGGCAAGGTCGCCGGCATGTGTCGGTGTGCCGCACTGGTCGAACACCACCTTGAGCGATGTCTTTGTCGCCGTGAGGTTGAGCATGGTCTTTACGAAGTTCTTGCCGAACTCGGAGTAGAGCCAAGCCGTACGTATGATGACGTAGTTGACGCCCGAAGATATAATATTCTCCTCACCCTCCAGTTTCGTCTTGCCATAGACTCCTGTCGGTGTACCCTTCTGGTCTTCCTTGCAGGGAGTGTTGTACGGGTCTCCGCCAAACACGTAGTCGGTACTGATGTGTATGAGCAGTCCCTTCGCCTCCTTCATTACCTGTGTGAGCAGCTTCGGTGCCTCGGCATTCAGTTTGTGGCACAGGGCTTCGTCACTCTCCGCCTTATCCACGTTAGTGTAGGCAGCACAGTTTACTATTACGTCTATCCCATTCTCCTTCACCATGCTACGCACGGCGTCTATGTCGGTGATGTCGAGCTTTATGGTCTCTACCCCATCCTGCTCCGTCACGTCAGTGAAGAAGAACTTGTTGCTTGATTTTCTTGCCCTCAGACGCATCTCGTTTCCGAGCTGACCGTTGGCACCTGTTACGAGGATTTTCATAATTATGAATTTTGAATTATGAACTGTGAACTATGAATTATGAACTGCTTCAGCACGCCTTGAACGACAAGTCCAACCCCTTGACGCTGTGTGTCAGCGCTCCGAAGGAAATGTAGTCAACACCAGCCTTGGCGTAAGGTATCATGGTGTCGAAGGTTATGCCGCCTGACGACTCCGTCTCACATTGATGGTTGACCATCTGCACAGCCTTGACGGTGTCTTCGGGCGTGAAGTTGTCAAACATGATGCGGTCAGGCTTCTCGGCAAGCGCCTCTTCCAGTTCCTTGAAGTTGCGCACCTCTATCTCTATCTTCAGGTCCTTGCCCTTCGCCTTGCAGTATTCCTTGGCACGTGATATGGCGTTGTGTATGCCTCCGGCAAAGTCAACGTGGTTGTCCTTGAGGAGTATCATGTCAAAGAGTCCTATGCGGTGGTTCATGCCTCCGCCTATCTTCACCGCCTCCTTTTCAAGCATGCGCATGCCGGGAGTCGTCTTGCGTGTGTCGAGCACACGTGTCTTGGTGCCTGCATCGATGAGTGCCTGCTGGTATTTGTGAGTCATGGTGGCTATGCCGCTCATGCGCTGCATGATGTTGAGCATCAGGCGCTCCGTTTGCAGCAGGCTCTGCACCTTGCCGCTGACTATCATGGCAATGTCGCCCTTCTTCACCTCGGCACCGTCGTTTATCAGCACCTCCACCTGCATCGTGGGGTCAAAACGGCGGAACACCTCTTTTGCCACCTCTACGCCGGCAAGTATTCCGTTCTCCTTTACTATGAGGCGGCTCTTGCCCATCGCATCGTCAGGGATGCAACACAGGGTGGTATGGTCACCGTCGCCGATGTCCTCGGCGAAGCTCAGGTCGATAAGCTTATCGGTAAGTTCTTCTACTGACAGCATATTACTTAAACGCTTCCTTTACAGAGTTCTGTATCTTGTTCTTCGGCAGATAGATGCCCAGTCCCACCTTCAGCCCGATGGTAGAGCGGTTAGAGTGGTCGTTGAGGCTCTGCTCATAGTAGAGTGCCGGCTCTATGGTGAGCGAACGGCTCACGAAGAAGGCGTAGCCTATCTCTATGGCTGGCATGAAGTCGTTGTAGTTGGTCGTCTCGTGTACGTAGTTGGCGTTGACGCCGAGGAACAGTCCGTTCTGCTGTATGTAGTAACGTCCGCCGATGCCGAGCTTGAAGTCATTGGTCTTTGAAGCCCCTATGTGCTGATAGCCTATCTGACCGAAGGCGAGCCAGTTGTCTGTTACAAACTGTCCGGCTCTGCCCTCTATGCCTATGTTCCATTTCTTCGCGCCGTTGTAGCTGAGGTCGAGCCCCGTTACTGAAGCGCCGATAAACGTCTTACCCTTCTCAAACTGTGCATTTGCTGCAACTGTCATTGCCATCATGGCAATCATCATAATCACTTTTTTCATAATGTATATCTTTTAATCTTTCAATTCTTAATTCTTAACTCTTAATTCTTAATTTACCTTATCCTCTCTCCGTACTTGTTCGTCCTCAGCTCTGTCACAAACTTCTTGTTATACCATACGGAGAACCATACGGTGCAGATGATAGCCACAGCAACACCTATCGTATAGCCGTACTCTGCAGGCATGCCGATGGCATCCTTGCTCACGCACAGGAACGAAGCGCACACGCAGGTCATGAAGATTGCAGGTATCATCGTGATGATAAAGTATTTACGCTTCAAGGCGAGGTAAACCGTTATAGCCCACAGGGTGAACACAGAGAGCGTCTGGTTAGCCCATCCGAAGTATTTCCATATCGTGTTGAATGAGTCGGGATTATCCATCTGCCATACGAGGATAGCTATTGCAGCAGCAAACAGCGGTGCACTGACCATGAGGCGCTTCACTACGGGGCGCTGGTCTATATGGAATGCGTCAGCAACGATGAGTCGTCCTGAACGCAGTGCCGTGTCGCCGCTCGTGATAGGTGCCGCCACCACACCGAGTATTGCCAGTATGCCGCCGACGAGTCCCAGCCAGCCTTCACATACGGTCATCACCACCTTTGGAGCGGTGAAGAACTGCGTGACGGTCTTCTCCGTCTGTCCCGTAAACTGTGCTATCACGTCAGGCGAACATACCTCGCGCCATCCCTCGGCATAGAAGAACCAGCTGCTCACCGTTGCCCATATCAGAGCCACGATGCCCTCGGTTATCATTGAGCCGTAGAACACGGGCAGTCCGAGCTTCTCCGACTTCATGCAGCGAGCCATCAGCGGGCTCTGCGATGCGTGGAAACCAGAGATGGCACCGCAGGCTATGGTGATAAACAGAGCGGGGAAGATAGGTTCGGGGTTCTGTATGCCTATCGCAGGTCCCATATTGTCCAAGCCGTCCCACACCTCGGGCAGCGCAGGCCACTTCGTGAACAGCACCACCATCAAGGCGAGAGCCATGAAGATGAGCGAAACAGCAAAGACAGGATAAATCTTACCGATAATCTTATCGACAGGCATCATCGTCGCTATGACGTAATATACAAAGATGACGCATATCCACACGAGGAGGTTGTCGAAGCCACCCTCTGCCACCACCATGTTGTTGATGAGCGACGCCGGAGCGCTAACGAACACTGCACCCACGAGGATAAGTAACAGCACGGCGAAGCACAGCATTATCTTCCTCATGCTGCCGCCGAGATACTGTCCCACGATGTCAGGCAGTCCGATGCCGCCCTTGCGCATGCTTATCATGCCGCTGAGGTAGTCGTGCGTAGCACCTGCAAAGATACATCCCAGCACTATCCACAGGTAAGCCGACGGACCGAACCACATGCCCATGATGGCACCGAAGATAGGTCCAGTGCCGGCAATGTTGAGAAACTGTATCATGAACACTTTCCACGTTGGCATCGCTATGTAATCCACACCGTCAGCCTTGCGGACGGCAGGAGCCACACGCTTTTCTTCTGGTCCGAAAACCTTCTCCACAAACTTGCCGTAAATGAAAAAGCCCAACACCAAGGCTATGAGAGAAATCGAAAAAGTGAACATTCTGCTTTATACTTTACTCTTTTATACTTTACAATTACCTTGCAAAGGTACAAAAAAATTTGTTACTACAAAAATAATGTGTTAACTTTGTAGCCGAAATGAAGAAAATTTACCTTATCACACTATTTCTGGCACTGTTCCTCTGCCATATTAGCGCTGAGAGCATACACCTCAGCACCCAGTCGCCAAACTCCAACCCTCTCTACGAGACACGCGCCGTATGGCTCACCACGATAGGAGGCATCGACTGGCCCCACACCTACGCCAACACCCCTGCCGCAAGGCTCGTGCAGCAGAGGGAGCTGTGCGACATACTCGACCACTTATACGACGCCAACATCAACACCGTCATCATCCAGACGCGTGTGAGGGCAACGACCATATTCCCCTCCGACATGGAGCCATGGGACGGATGCCTCAGCGGCAAGCCAGGCACGTCGCCAGGCTACGATGCGCTGGCGTTCGCCATCGACGAGTGTCACAAGCGCGGCATGCAGGTCCACGCATGGGTAGTCACGATACCAGTAGGCAAGTGGAACGGAGCAGGATGCCGAAATTTAAGAAAGACTTGCCCCAACCTGCTTAAAAAGATTGGAGATGAGGGATTTATGAACCCCGAAGCAAGTGGCACGGCAGACTATCTCGCACGCTTCTGCGAAGACATCGCCATGCGCTATGACGTTGACGGAATACACCTCGACTACATACGCTATCCCGACACATGGGGCAAGATAGCCAACAGGGATGCCGCACGTGAAAACATCACGAGGATAGTACGCACCATAGCAAACAAAGTGAAGAGCGCAAAGCCCCAGATACAACTCTCCTGCTCCCCCGTAGGCAAGTACAGCGACACCAAGCGCCAGTGGTCTCACGGATGGAACGCACGCAACGTGGTATGTCAGGACGTAGCACTGTGGCTGCGCCAAGGATACATGGACGCCATCTTTCCCATGATGTACTTCAAGGACGAGAACTTCTACCCCTTTGCCATCGACTGGCAGGAGCGCTCTGCCGGCAAGACTGTAGCACCGGGGCTCGGCATATACTTCATGCACCCACGAGAGAAGAACTGGCCCTTGGGCGACATCACACGCGAGCTCCACGTGCTCCGTCAGTACGGCATGGGCAACTGCATGTTCCGCTCCAAGTTCTTCACCGACAACACCAAGGGCATCTACTCCTACTACTCCGAAGCCTTCGCCCCCTACCCTGCCATTCCCCAAAGTTCAAGGGTTCAAAAGTACAACCTCTTCGGCTCCGACAC
>JAFVBX010000030.1 GCA_017479675.1 Prevotella sp. | reverse complement strand
TAGTCTTCCTCGCCTTTTTTTATGTCCATGTGGCAACGGTCGTCATACCACAGGTGCAGTTCCTTTATTGCACGCTGTGATATAGGCACCAACCTCTCCTTGGAACCTTTGCCGAACACTCTGAGGAAGCCTTCTTCCTCATAGACCTGCGAGAAGGTGAGGTTGACAAGTTCCGACACACGCAGTCCGCATGAGAAGAGTACCTCTATTATTGCCCTGTTGCGGTGTCCCTCCCATTTGCTTAGGTCTATGCTCTTTTCGAGCATATCGACCTCTGCCGTTGAGAGCACTTCAGGCAGATGCTTGTCCTGTATAGGCGACTCAAGGAGCTCGGCAGGGTCTTGCTCTATCCATCCGTCGAGCGCCAGGAACTTATAGTATGCTCTCACACCGCATAGTATCCTTGCGTGGGTAGATGGTGCGATGCCCATGTCGTGAAGTGAGGCAGAGAACTTCTGCAAGTCTTTCAAGGACAGGCTGACAAGCTTTTCCTCATCCCTTTCCACCCATTCATATAGTTTCCCCACGTCATGCATATACGCATCCAGCGTATTGGCTGAAAGTCCGCGCTGCAACCTGAGGTAGCGGCGAAATGCTGCTATGGATGATACTGAGTGCCTCAACTATAAACTGTAAACCGTAAACTAATATTCTATCTTTTCAAGGAACAAGGCATTGGCTGGCATCGACTCGCCTGCCTGCGTGCGCTGCTTGCCCTCTATCACTTCGCGGAACTGTTCCAAAGTCATGCGATGGCGCCCCACCTCCACCAGCGTGCCCACAACGGCGCGCACCATGTTGCGAAGGAAACGGTTGGCGGTGATGCGGAAGTGCCACTGGTGCTCCGCCGTCTGCACCCATCGTGCCTCCGTCACTGTGCATAGCGTGGTCTTCACATCGGTATGGCTCTTGCAGAAGGAGGCGAAATCCTTGTACTCCGTGAGTATAGCCGCCGCCTCGTTCATCAAAGGGAAGTCGAGGTCATAGTGGCATCGCCACGTGTAATGTCTGTTGAAGGGATCGTCCTGCGTGGTTATGTAGTAATGATATGTACGCGACACGGCAGAGAAGCGTGCGTGCATGTCGTCTGCCACCTCATCTATCTTATGTATGCAGATGTCGGGGGGCAGCATACGGTTGAGGCGATAGGAAATATTAACGTCAACGGGAACGGGAACGTTAAAGTGTGCCACCATGTGGCGTGCATGCACCCCTGCATCAGTCCTGCCGGCACCAACTATGTCGATGGGCTGGCGCAGCAGGATTGACAGACATCGCTCTATCTCGCCCTCCACGCTGATGCCGTTGGGCTGTATCTGCCAGCCGTGGTATCGCGTGCCGTCGTATGCCAAATGAATGAAGTATCGCATCACATATTAATGTTTTTACTCTGCAAAAGTACGAAGAAAAGTTGAAAGTTGAAAGCTGAAAGCTGAAAGTTTGAAGTATAAAGTCGCAGTTTTGCTAAAAATTCTTAATTCCTTGGCTTAACTGATACGTGGAAAGAAATTTATTCGTATCTTTGCAAAACAGCTAATAACAAAAAGCTCTAACAAAAACAGTACAATTACATAATTACTAAAAAAACACTATTATGGCAAATTTACAGAATTTCTCCCTTGAGGGAAAGAACGCTTGGATTACCGGCGCTTCTTACGGTATCGGTTTCAACATCGCTAAGGCTTTCGTGGCTGCCGGCGTAAAGACCATCATCTTCAATGATATCAACGAGGCTGCACTCGAAAAGGGTCTCGCTAACTACAAGGAGGCAGGCATCGAGAACGTGAAGGGCTACGTATGTAACGTATGCGACGAGGTGGCTGTTGCTGAGCTCGTTAAGAAGATTCACGCTGAGGTGGGTCAGATTGATATTCTCGTAAACAACGCAGGCATCATCAAGCGCATACCTATGCACGAGATGAAGCGTTCTGAGTTCCAGGCTGTTATAGACGTTGACCTGGTAGCTCCTTACATCTGCGCTGCTGCTGTCCTCCCTGAGATGATGGAGCGCAAGGAAGGTAAGATTATCAATATCTGCTCTATGATGTCTGAGCTCGGCCGCGAGACAGTATCTGCTTATGCTGCTGCCAAGGGCGGTCTGAAGATGCTGACCAGAAACATCTGTTCTGAGTATGGCGGGTACAACATCCAGTGTAACGGCATTGGCCCTGGCTACATCGCTACTCCACAGACAGCTCCTCTGCGCGAGCGCCAGCCAGACGGCTCACGTCATCCATTCGATTCATTCATCTGTGCCAAGACTCCTGCCGGACGTTGGCTCGACCCAGCAGAGCTCGGCGGTCCTGCTGTGTTCCTGGCTTCTAAGGCTTCTGATGCCGTTAACGGTCACGTGCTCTACGTGGACGGTGGTATCTTGGCTTACATCGGCAAGCAGCCATCTTAATCGAATTAACAAATATCCTCCCCTGCAAGTAATTGGCTTGCAGGGGATTTTTATGTAATAAAAAGTGCAAACATACCTTAAACAACACCTCTTTCTTAATTCTTAATTCTTAAGTCTTAATTTTTCTGTGTAACTTTGCGACTAATTCTGAATACTAAGTATCTGCGCCTCTGAGCTATTCTCATATCTACGATATGTCTCGTATCGTCTTGTCTGGACAGCGACGAGGCTACTACGACGACTTACGAGGACACTGCCATCACCGCCTTTACACTGGGTACGGTGAAGGTAAACCGCTATATAGGCAAGAAGAAATATGACAAGGATGCCGATGGAAACCCCGTTGACAGTTTCTACACATACAGTTACACAGGCAGCAACACACCTGTCTATATAGACCACCTGTCAAAGGAAATTTACAACACGGACTCATTGCCGGCAGGCTCATACATGAAGATGCTCGCCACGGTGACATCGAAGAATTCCGCTACCATGACCTACCGCGACTGGGACGCCGCAGACGATGCAGCATGGACAGTGTATTCATCAAGCGACTCCATAACTTTTGTCAATGACGAGGGCGAGGCAAAGTCACTGCGCTTCCGTGTGTGGGCATCAGACGGCAGTTCTACACGCGACTACAAGGTGGACATAGTTTGCCACAAGGAATATGCCGACTCGTTCCTGTATGTGGCACTCGCAGGGCAGAGCATCTTTGCCGATGCTACATCGCTGAAAGCCACCGCTACGTCGGAAGGGCTGTATGTACTTGCAGCGAACGGCACAGAGAGCCTATTGTACAAAGGAACGGACTTAGGCACTACATGGACGCAGGCAGGTGCATACGGCAGCAACGCCACGATAGCATCTGACGATGATGACAACATATACATACTTGACGGCGGCACGCTGTACTACGGCAACGGCACATCAATGCAGACAGCTGACGTGACAGGCTATACTCTCAGCGCACTGGCTGGTAACTGCAAGGATGAAATCTACGCCATGAACGGCGACGGCAAGATGATGGTGGCAAAGACAAGCGACCTCGCCACGTGGACTGAGGATGCCATCTACAGCGACAGCGAACTGTTGCCAGTGAAGGATATATGCTCTGCCGCTGTGATACAGAAGACGAACACCAACGTTTCGCGCATCACCATTGTGGGCAACAAGGCAAGCTACACAGAGGCAGGAGACACCTGCGCCGTAGTGTGGAACAAGAACGTGAACACCGCGACTGCCGAGAACTGGATATACAACGACCCCACAGAGGCTAAGACAAAGAACTGCACCCTGCCTGCCATGAGCAACCTGTCAGCAACGGGTTACTACAACGGATGGATGCTCGCCATAGGCGGTGCAGGGCTCAACAGCCAGACAGAACTGGTCAACAAGCCTTACCAAGAGATATTCTGCTCAGAGGACGGAGGCACATCGTGGCACAAGCTGAAAGGGCTACGCATGCCTGACAAGACGCTGGACGCTACAAAGCCGACGGTAATCGTTGCCGACAAGAGCGGATATTTCTACCTCATAAGTGCCGACGGCGGAAAGATATATCGCTGCAAGCTCAACAACGCCACATGGGACTCTACGGAGTGGAAGGTCATACAGTGAGGATAAAACATCAAATCAGAAGTTGAAAGTTAGTCACATACATATTACTTTTTGCTTGTTCCTTTTCACTTTTGTCTTTGCAGGACAAGCCTGCGCGCAGGACGATGTGGAGTATCGCATGGAACTCGGTGTGGGCGCTAACCTCACAACCTATCACGGTGACCTGTCAAACGGGCTGTTCACCAATATGCAGCCTGGCGGAACGGTACTCTTCAGAGCCATCATAAACCCACGCTCTGCCGTAAGGATAAGCGCAATGGTTTCGAAGCTGAAGGGCGAGGTAGGCAAAGCAAACACAAAGTTTCCCGACATCACAGAGAAGGAATACTCCTTCAGCAACACGCTGGGCGACCTCTCAGTGGCTTACGAATATAACTTCTGGCCGTACGGCACAGGACGCGACTACCGCGGAGCAAAGCGCATCACACCGTTCATCAGCCTCGGACTGGGAATGACATACACACACTGCAAGGAGGGAACCTACGACTATTCACAGGGACAGACGGAAGGGGGCGAGTATGTGCCTCAGTACAACTCGTCGAAGTCGGTGATAACAGGCAACGTGCCCATAGGCGTCGGAGTGAAGTATAAGATAGGCGACCGCACCAACCTGTCGCTCGATTATACGTTCCACGTATCCTTCTCCGACAACCTCGACGGCATGGACGACCCCTACCGCATCAAGAGTTCGGGACTGTTTAAGAATACCGACTGCTACTCTACCCTGACACTGGGGCTGACATACAGTCTCTCACCAAAATGCTCAACATGCCATAAGGACAGATGATAGACAAGAACAACATACCACAGCATATCGCCATCATAATGGATGGCAACGGACGATGGGCACAGGAGCGCGGACAAGTGCGCACGGCGGGACACATAGAGGGTGTGGCTGCACTACAGCGCATCACGGCAGACTGTTGCCGTCTGGGTGTGAAATACCTCACACTCTACGCCTTCTCTACAGAAAACTGGAACCGTCCCAACGACGAAGTGGCAGCCCTGATGGGACTGGTGCTGACTCACTTGACGGAGGAACTGTTCGATAAGAACCACGTCCGCATGCGCGTCATAGGCGACCGCTCACGTCTGCCAGAGGCAGTGCGCGAGAAACTGGAGTGGATGGAGGAGCACACGGCATCATACGACGTGATGACCGTGACACTCGCCATAAGCTACTCGTCGCGCTGGGAGATAACCGACGCAGTGAAGCAGATAGCCCAGGAGGTGAAGGAAGGCAAGATGACTCCTGAGGACATCACGGAGTACACCATAAGCCAGCACCTCAACTCAGGCTTCCAGCCAGACCCCGACCTGCTGATACGTACTGGCGGAGAGCTGCGCATAAGCAACTATCTGCTGTGGCAGATAGCATACTCCGAGCTGTACTTCACACCAGTATATTGGCCAGACTTCAACAACGACGAACTTATCAAGGCGGTGGAGTATTACCAGACCAAACAACGCCGATTCGGCAAGACAGGCGCACAGATAGAAGAAGAGAAGAATAGTTAATAAGCAAGAATAATTGAAGACAACGATAAAAATAGCGATAGCCACACTGCTCCTTACCGTGACCACTGCCTTGCAGGCACAGGTGAAGGAGATTAACCCCGAGATATCATACGCCTCGTCAGTGCGCATGATGAAGATCGGCGCTCTCAACGTGAGCGGCGTAGAGGGTTACGAAGACTATATGCTGACAAGCATATCAGGTCTCAGTGTGGGACAGGATATAGCAGTGCCAGGCAACGAGATAACAGAGGCTGTGAAGCGATACTGGAAACACGGACTGTTCTCTGACGTGAGGATAGCAGCCGACTCCATCGTGGGCGACAGCATATACCTGCATATCTACCTGAAGACACGCCCACGTGTAAGTCAGATAAACTACACAGGACTGAAGAAGAAGTCGGAGCGTGAAGACATGGAACAGAAGCTGGGACTGCTGAAAGGTTCGCAGGTGACGCCGAACATGCTGGCGCGTGCCAAGACACTCGCACAGAAATACTTCGAGGACAAGGGATTCAGCAATGCCGAGATAAATATCACGCAACGTGAGGACGTGGCAGAGAAAAACCACGTGATACTCGACATTGACATTGACAAGAAAGAGAAGACGAAGGTACGCCACATATACTTTGAAGGCAACGAGGCTCTCACCGACAAGAAGCTAAAGGGAGGTGTATTCGGCGGTGGCGCACTGAAGAAACTCCACGAGGTAAACAAGCTCAGCAGTTTCCTCAAGAGCAAGAAGTTCACACCAGAGAAATTTAGCGAAGACAAGCAAAACCTCATAGACAAATACAACGAACTGGGCTACCGCGATGCTGCCATACTGAAGGACAGTGTGGTGAAGTGCGACGAGAAGCACGTTGACATATACTTCAAACTCTACGAGGGACAGAAATACTACATACGCAACATCACATGGGTGGGCAACACGGTATATACCACCGACTACCTCTCTGCCATTCTCGGTATGAAGAAGGGTGACGTATATAACCAGAAACTCATGGGCAAACGACTGCGCGAAGACGATGACGCTGTAGGTAACGCCTATTGGAACACAGGCTACCTGTTCTATGACCTGCAACCAGTGGAGGTCAACGTAGTGGGCGACTCCATAGACCTTGAGATGCGTATTCAGGAAGGACCGCAGGCACACATATCACACGTGCGCATCACAGGTAATACAAAACTGTACGAGAAGGTGGTGCGCCGTGAGCTGCGCACCAAGCCTGGCGACCTGTTCTCTAAGGATGCACTGATGCGTTCGGCACGTGAGATAGCGTCAATGGGACACTTCGATCAAGAGAAGGTGAACCCTGACGTGAAGCCTAACTATGAGGACGGCACGGTGGACATCAACTGGGACCTGGAGCAGAAGTCCAACGATCAGGTGGAGTTCTCGCTCGGATGGGGACAGACGGGTGTCATAGGCAAGATAGGTCTGAAACTCAACAACTTCTCCATGGCAAACCTCTTCCGCAAGAAGGGTGAGCGCAGAGGCATCATGCCTGTGGGCGACGGCGAGACACTTTCACTCAGCGCACAGACCAACGGAACTTATTACCAGGCTTACAACGCTTCATACTCTACGGCATGGTTTGGCGGCAAGCGTCCTATACAGTTCAGCGTGGGCGTGTTCTACTCTAAGCAGACCGACGTAAACTCCAACTACTACAACACCAACTGGCAGAACAGCTACTACCAATATATGTATGGCTACGGCAGCAGCTACTCCAACTATGCCAACTACTATGACCCTGACAAATACGTACAGATGCTCGGAGCATCAATAGGATGGGGTAAGCGCCTGCGCTGGCCTGATGTCTATTTCCAGCTTTCACTGACGCTCGGATATACCCGCTATATGCTGCGCAACTGGAACTACTTCATCGTGAAGAACGGCAACTGTAATAACCTCAACCTTAACATTGCCCTCGCACGCAACTCCACCGACAACCAGATATTCCCACGTCGCGGCTCTGAATTCAGCCTGAGCCTTACGCTGACACCGCCATGGTCTTCATTCTTCAAGAAAGACTACGAACACCTGGCAACAAACGCATACGCCGACGACTACTCCGAGCAGCAACAGGAGAAGTATCGCTGGATAGAGTACCACAAGTGGAAGTTCAAGTCACGCACCTTCACTTCACTCACCAACGGCCAGAAGTGTCTCGTGCTTATGACTCGTGCAGAGATGGGCATACTGGGACATTACAACAAGTATAACAAGTCTCCTTTCGAGACATACTACATGGGTGGCGACGGTATGTCAGGATACTCCACCAGCTACGCCGAAGAGACGATAGGACTGCGTGGTTACGAGAATGGTTCGCTCACACCGTCAGGATATGAGGGATATGCCTACGACCGTTTCTCTGTGGAACTGCGCTATCCGTTCCTGCTCGGCAACACCACCATCTACGGACTTGGCTTCGTGGAGGCTGGTAACGCATGGCACGACGTGGCAGACTTCAATCCGTTCAAGATGAAACGCTCCGCCGGTCTGGGTGTGCGCATCTTCCTGCCCATGGTAGGCTTGATGGGTCTCGACTGGGCTTACGGCTTCGACAAGGTATTCGGCACCAAGGGTGGCAGCAACTTCCACTTCATCCTCGGTCAGGAGTTCTAACCCAGCACGCCCTTTAGGGAAAACCCACGAAAAAGTAGGGAAACCTCTCATTGGCGTAAGACGAAAAAGAAATAACTTCGCAGCGTGATAAGTAACAATAATGTTTAACAAGAAAACAAAAAAACAGAACGTTATGAAGAGAAACATCATGATACTCGCCATGCTGGTACTCACATCAGTAATGGCATCAGCACAGAAGTATGCCCTCGTTGACTTGGAGTACATACTGAAGAACATACCAGCCTACGAACGTGCCACAGAACAGTTGTCGCAGGTGAGCAAGCGCTGGCAGGCAGAGGTCGATGCACTCAACACTGAGGCTACCACCATGTACAAAAACTACCAGAACGAGGTGGTATTCCTCTCTCAGGAACAGAAGCAGGCACGCCAGAACGCTATCATGCAGAAGGAGAAAGAGGCTGCCGACCTGAAGAAGAAGTACTTCGGACCAGAAGGCGAGCTGTTCAAGAAGCGCGAGAGCCTCATGTCACCTATACAGGAAGAGATATACAACGCCGTGAAGGAGGTATCAGAACTGCGCGGCTACCAGATGGTAGTTGACCGTGCCAGCAACAGCGGCATAGTCTTTGCTTCGCCAAAGATAGACATCTCCAACGAAGTGCTTCAGAAACTCGGCTACTAAGAATACTTCGGCTAATACGATTATCAACTATAATAATAAATAAGGTAAAAGAAAGAAAATGAAGAAAACAATTATCGCCCTCGTTGCTATGTTCGCTGTAGCACTTGGCGCAAACGCACAGAAGTTCGGCCACGTTGACACACAGGCTATCATGCAGTCACTGCCAGAAATAACAAAGGCTAACGGCGAGCTGCAGGCTAAGGCTCAGGAACTCGACAACCAGATGCAGGAAATGCAGAAGGAATTCCAAAACAACTACGAGGCTTACGAAAAGGCAAAGGCTACACTCTCACAGAAAGACCAGCAGACACGCGAGGCTGAACTGCAGGAGCAGTACACCAAGATTCAGAATGCCGCACAGCAGAACCAGCAGGATCTCCAGAAGCTTCAGCAGGAGAAGATGCAGCCAATACAGCAGAAGATAATGACCGCCATACAGAATGTAGGCAAGGCAGGTCAATACACCTACATCTTCGAAGCCTCAGCACCTCTCTACACCGGCGCTGGTTCAAAGGATGTCACAGCCGAGGTAAAGGCTGAGATAAACAAGCTGAAATAAATGAGAAAGACACTACTCACACTCATCATGATATGCTCTGTCTTCTGTACAGCAAATGCGCAGAAGATAGGGCATTTCAGTTATAACGCGGTGCTCAAGGGACTGCCGGCATACATCACGGCACAGCAAGACCTGGAGCGCATGCGCAAACAGTATGCCGAGGAGTTGCAGACAGGCGAGAGGGAGTTTACGGAGAAGTATGAACTGTTCATCGAACAGCAGCCTACGCTTGCCCCTGCCATCAGCGAAAAGCGTCGCACCGAGCTTCAGGAACTCTACAACAGCAACATGAAGTTCCGCGACGAGTCACAGCGCATGCTGAAACAGACGGAGCAAGACACCATGACTCCCATCAAGGAGAGCATAAAGTCTGCCATCAATACCATAGGTCAGCGTGGCGGCTACCTGCTCATCGTCAATACCGACAGCGATGCCTGTCCTTATCTCGACGGAGCCTCAACAACCGATGTCACCGCAGAAATCCTCAGTCTGCTCCGCTAACTATCAACTTGTCAACTTGCCCACTCGTCAACTCGTCAACTTGTCAACTAAAAAAATCCATGTCTCCCATCGGCGTTTTCGACTCAGGTTATGGTGGTCTCACCATTCTCCAGCAGCTACGCAAGCAGTTGCCGGAGAGAGACTTTATATACCTCGGCGACAATGCCCGTGCCCCATACGGCTCACGAAGCTTCGACGTGGTCTATGAGTTCACCCGCCAGGCGGTGATGAAACTGTTCTCCATGGGATGCCGTTTGGTCATCTTAGGCTGTAACACAGCATCGGCAAAGGCACTACGCACCATACAGCAACGGGACCTTATAGCAACGGGAACGGGAACGATAACGGGAACGGAAAGTTCAAACCTTTATGAGCAAGGCTACCGTGTGCTGGGTGTCATACGTCCTACGGTAGAAGTCATCGGCTCGCTCACCAAGAGCCGCCACGTAGGAGTAGTGGCGACGGAAGGCACGGTACGCAGTGAGAGCTATTCGCTGGAGATTGCCAAGTTCCATCCTGACATAAAGGTTACGGGACAGGCTTGTCCGCTTTGGGCGGCGATAGTGGAAGCAGGCGAGAGCGAGAGCGAGGGGGCAGAGTTCTTCGTACGCAAGCGCATCAACCAACTGCTTGCCAAAGACCCTAAGATTGACACCATCATACTCGGTTGCACGCACTACCCCCTCCTTATGAACGCCTTGCGCAAGGCAGTGCCTGAAGGCATCAACATCGTGCCACAGGGCGAATATGTGGCACGCAGCCTTGAAGATTACCTCCGTCGCCACCCCGACATGGACGCAAACTGCTCCAAGGGAGGCACCGTGCAGTTCTTCACCACCGAGTCGCCCGAACGTTTCAAGGAGTGTGCCGCAATGTTCCTCCATGAGGAAGTAAACGTGCAACATATAGACCTGTAAATTGACAAATAGTAGCAAATTGTCATAAAAAAGACCTTTTCCCTAACAAAATGTTTTGTCATGTCAATAATTTTAAGTAATTTTGCAAACACTTTAAGGGATAACAGTCTTCTTTCAGACGAAAAGACAGCGATATTTCATTCAATAAACAAAAATACTACAATGGCAGAAGCATTAGACATTAAAGAGCTCGACCAGGTGGTCGTTCGCTTCTCTGGTGACTCCGGCGACGGCATGCAGCTCGCCGGAAATATCTTTTCTACGGTATCTGCTACCGTAGGCAACAGCATCTCTACATTCCCTGACTACCCAGCCGACATCCGCGCCCCGCAAGGTTCGCTCACCGGCGTGTCTGGTTTCCAGGTACACATCGGCGCAGGTCAGGTTTACACCCCTGGCGACCAGTGCGACGTGCTCGTGGCAATGAACGCCGCAGCACTCAAGACGCAGTATCGCTATGCCAAGCCAGGCGCTACCATCATCATCGACACCGACTCTTTCGGTGAGAGCGACCTCAACAAGGCACAGTTCCAGACTGCCGACTACCTCGGCGAGATGGGCATAGACCCCGACCGCGTCATCGCCTGCCCTATCACCCAGATGGTGAAGGACGCGCTGAAGGACACCGGCATGGACAACAAGGCTATGCTCAAGTGCCGTAATATGTTCGCCCTCGGACTTGTCTGCTGGCTCTTCTCTCGCGACCTCGACCTCGTTGCCAACTTCCTCAAGGAGAAGTTTGCCAAGAAGCCAGGCGTTGCAGAGGCTAACATCAAGGTAATCCAGGCTGGCTACGACTACGGTCACAACACCCATTCATCAGCAACAAACGTTTATCGCATAGAGTCAAAGGAGAAAACTCCTGGCCGCTATATGGACATCACGGGTAACAAGGCTACGGCTTACGGCTTCATCGCTGCTGCCGAGAAGGCAGGTTTGAAGCTCTACCTCGGCTCCTACCCTATCACTCCTGCCACCGACGTTCTCCACGAACTCTCCAAGCACAAGTCACTCGGCGTTACCACCGTGCAGTGTGAGGACGAGATTGCAGGCTGTGCCTCTTCCGTAGGTGCTGCCTTCGGTGGTGCCCTCGCTGTCACCTCTACCTCTGGTCCTGGCATCTGCCTCAAGTCAGAGGCTATGAACCTCGCCGTCATCATGGAGTTGCCGCTCGTGGTGCTCGACGTTCAGCGTGGCGGTCCTGCAACAGGTCTTCCTACCAAGTCCGAGCAGACCGACCTCCTGCAGTGTCTCTACGGTCGTAACGGTGAGTCACCGCTGCCTGTCATCGCTGCCACCAGTCCTACCGACTGTTTCTATGCTGCCTATGATGCAGCAAAGATGGCTCTTGAGCACATGACACCTGTCGTACTGCTCACCGATGCCTACATCGCTAACGGCTCAGGCGCCTTCAAACTCCCTGACCTCGCCAAGATGGATGCAATCAATCCTCCTTACGTACCGGAAGAACTGAAGGGCACATGGACACCTTACATGCGTGCCGAGAACGGCACACGCTACTGGGCTGTACCAGGTCGTGAAGGTTTCCAGCACATCCTCGGCGGACTGGAGAAGGACGACAAGACAGGTGCCATCTCTACCAACCCTGAGAACCACGACCTCATGACACGCAAACGTGCCCAGAAGATTGCCAACATAGAGGTGCCAGACCTCGAAGTCATCGGCGACAAGGACGATGCCGAACTCCTCATCGTAGGCTTCGGCTCTACCTACGGACACCTCCATTCAGCGATGGACGAGCTCCGCGCTCAGGGCAAGAAGGTCGCTTTGGCACAGTTCCGCTACATCAACCCTCTGCCAAAGAACACTGCCGAGGTACTTGGAAAGTATCCTAAGGTAGTCGTTGCCGAGCAGAACATGGGACAGCTCGCTGGCTATCTGCGCATGAAGGTCGATAACTTCGTGCCTTATAAGTTCAACGAAGTGAAAGGTCAACCTTTTAACACTTCCAAGTTGGTAGAATGTTTCACAGAAATAATCAATAAATAAGAATAAGGAGAAAACAATGGAATATACTGCACAAGATTATAAGAAGGGTCAACCAAGATGGTGCCCAGGATGTGGAGATCATTTTTTCCTTGCAAGTCTTCACAAAGCATGCGCTGAGATAGGCGTTGCTCCACATAATGTTGCCGTTATTTCAGGTATCGGCTGTTCTTCACGCCTGCCCCACTACATGGCAACCTACGGCATGAACACCATCCACGGACGTGCCGCTGCAATTGCAACTGGTTGTAAGGTGGTTAACCCAGACCTCACCGTATGGCAGATTTCTGGTGACGGCGACGGTCTCGCCATCGGCGGCAACCACTTCATCCATGCCAACCGCCGCAACATCAACCTCAACATGATTCTTCTCAACAACCGCATCTACGGCTTGACCAAGGGACAGTACAGCCCAACGTCACCACGCGGCTTCGTCTCTAAGTCATCACCTTACGGCACGGTGGAAGACCCGTTCCGTCCCGCTGAGCTCTGCTTCGGCGCACGCGGACACTTCTTCGCACGTACCGTAGCAACCGACGGTGCCCACACCGTTGAGGTGCTGAAGGCAGCCAACGCTCACAAGGGCGCTTCTGTCGTAGAGGTGTTGCAGAACTGCGTCATCTTCAACGACGGCACCCACGCCTCTGTCTATAACAAGGCAGGCAGAGCCGAGAACGCCATCTACGTGGAGCACGGCAAACCCCTCATCTTCGGCAAGGACCGCGAATTCGGACTTGTGCAGGAAGGCTTTGGACTGAAGGTTGTCAAGATAGGCGAGAATGGCATCACAGAGAAGGATATCCTCGTTCACGATGCTCACTGTGAGGACAACACCCTCCAGCTCAAGCTCGCCCTCATGGGTAACGGTGATGGCTTCCCCGTAGCCCTCGGTGTCATCCGCGATGTAGAAGCACCTACTTACGACGACGCCGTCAACCAGCAGATAGAAGAGGTAAAGGCAGCAAAGAAGTATCACAACTTCGCCGAGCTCCTCGAGACCAACGACATCTGGGAAGTGAAGTAGTTTGCATAGCATAAAGCATAAAGTAAGAGCCCCGTAGATTCATTTCTGCGGGGCTTTATCGTTGTACAACCTCTGCTTGATCAGCAGACGAATAGGGTGGTATAAGGCATAAAAACAGCACAAAAAGATTATTTTTCTCGTGCCGTCAGTAATTTGTATATACCTTTCGGTGGTCTGATTCACTCTGTCACGAAAAGCGGCGCTTT
>JAFVBX010000029.1 GCA_017479675.1 Prevotella sp. | reverse complement strand
TCTATAATCTCAAGTGCCTTTTGTTTCTCTATGTCGGTGAAGCGAAGCACTATTTTGCCTCCTCCATGTCGCCCTCTATGTAGAGGCGAACCATCTCTGGTGTGCCGTTGGAGCGCACGGTGATGGTCTTCTTGAAGTGACCAGAGAACTTACCCTTGCCGTTGTAGGTGACGTTGATGGTGCCTGTCTCGCCTGGTTTGATGGGTGACTTGGTGTATTTGGGCACCGTGCATCCGCATGATGCCACTGCCGAATTGATTACCAACGGCTGGTCGCCAGTATTGGTGAAGGTAAACACGCACTTCTGTATGGGCGTCTTCTCTGAGAAGGTGCCGTAGTTGTGGGTGGTCTTGTCGAACGTTATCTTTGGCTCGGCACTAACTCCTGGCGCAGCCAAGAAAGTAACAAGTAATAAGGAAAAAGTAATAAATAGTTTGCGCATATCTGTAAAATCTATTATCTATTATCTATAATCTATTATCTATCAAACAAGCTCGTAGAGCTGTGAGGGAGTCTTGCGTTTGAGGTCTTCCACCATGAAGTCCTTACCCATCACGATGCCGTAAGAGCGCAGCACCTGTTCCACAGTCTTGAGGGCGAGCACGGGATGGTTGTTTTCCTCGCTGAGGTGGCACAGCCACACGTGGCGCAGTTCTGCCGTGGCGTAGTTGGCTATAGCCTCTGCACAGTCGCGATTGGAGAGATGTCCCGTAGGACCGTCGATGCGCACCTTGAGGTGTTGCGGATATGAGCCGTTATGGAGCATCTCCTGGTCGTAGTTGGCTTCGAGCACCAGATAGTTTGCCTCGCCAATGTACTGCTGCATCTCCTCGGTGACGTGTCCCACGTCGGTCATCAGGCAAAACACCACGCCCTCTGCCTCTATGCGGTAGCCCACATTGCCGGCGCTGTCGTGGGGCACGGCGAAGGGAGTGACGTAGAAGTCGCCCAGCTTTACCCGCTCGCCTTTCTCTATGAGTTTGCGATTGTCAACAGGCACCTTCTTGGGAACGCAGTAGTTGCGCTCGATGCCTCCATGCACCTCATTGGTGGCATAGACGGGTATGTTGTATTCACTACTCAGCACCCCCACTGATTTTATGTGGTCGGCGTGGTCGTGGGTTATCAATATGCGATTGACGCTACTGAGGCTCAGGCCGTAATCGTGCAAGTATTTTTTTATCGTACGTATTCCTACACCAGAATCTATCAGCATAGCGTCATTGGCAGTTTGCAGATAGTAGCAGTTGCCGCTACTTCCACTGCCGACAGACAGGAATTTCAGCATTTTAAGTTAATATTTTGGGCAAAGGTAATAAAAAAAGTTGAAAGTTGATAGTTGAAAGTTGAAAGTTTTCGTGTTTTCATACTTTTTTATTATCTTTGTATCGTTTTTACACTTTAACCTATAAACAATTATGCCACTAACCGTCTTCAAGGCAAGTGCAGGAAGCGGAAAGACCTTCACCCTCGCCATTGAATATATCAAACTGCTGATACAAAACCCAGAGGCTTACCGAGGCATACTCGCCGTGACCTTTACCAACAAGGCTACGGAGGAGATGAAGATGCGCATATTGTCACAACTGTATGGGCTATGGAAACAGCTGCCTGACTCGGAGGACTACATGAGGAGCCTCTCCCTATCCCTCTCCGAAAGAGAGGGAACTTCAGAAGATGTGAGGGCGCATATATCAAAACAGGCTGGCAAGGCACTACGACTGCTGCTCGACAACTACCACTTCTTCAGGGTGCAGACCATAGACACCTTCTTTCAGTCGGTGCTGCGCAACCTTGCGCGTGAGCTGCAGCTCAACCCCAATATGCGTGTAGCACTCAACAACCAGCAGGTAGTGGAGGAGGCTATCGACAACCTCATAGACTCCATATCCGACGACAAGGAGCTGAGCCGCGTGGTGATGGGCTATGTGAAGGAGAGGCTGGAGAACAACGAGTCGTGGAACTTCATACGTGGCATAAAGGATTTTGCAGGAAACATCTTCAAGGATTTCTACAAGGAGCATCGCGACAAGCTGAACGACAAGGCGGCGACAAAAGGCTTTTTCGACAACTACAAACGCCGTCTGCGCACTTTGGCTGACGAGTTGGAAAAGAAATACCAGGCTATAGGTGACGAGGCTTGTGCCATGTGGGAGGGCGCTGGACTCGGCATTGACGATTTCTGTCGCAAGGAGAGCGGAGGCATAGGCTACTTCACCAAAATGCAGAAAGGCAGGTTTGCGGAAATCGACATGGAGAAGACATACCTCAGGCAAGCCTACGACAACCCCGACTCATGGGCTACCAAGACAGCGAAGAACCGTGAACAGGTGCTCCACCTCGTCAACGAAGCGCTATACCCGCTGATGCACAAGACGGAGATGCAGCGTCCACTCGACGTGCGTATGTACAACTCTGTGAAAAAGACACTCGCACACATCAACGACGTACAGCTGCTGCGCCACATAGAGACCTTCGCCAAGGAGCTCAACGACTCTGCCCAGCGCTTCATGCTGAGCGACACCCCCACCCTGCTTGGCGAGATGGTGAAGGATGACGACTCGCCCTTCGTGTTCGAGAAAATAGGTGCCCATCTGGAGCACATCATGATAGACGAGTTTCAGGACACAAGCACGGTGCAGTGGCAAAACTTCAAGAAACTGCTTTTGGAGTGCATAGGCAAGGGCAACAGCAACCTCATCGTGGGCGACGTGAAGCAGAGCATATACCGCTGGCGTTCAGGCGACTGGCGACTGCTCAACAGTATAGACCAACAGTTCAGCGCCTCACTGCTCGACTTCAAGCCTCTTGACACCAACTACCGTTCGGAGCGCAACGTGATAAACTTCAACAACACCTTCTTCAAGACTGTCTCCGACCTTGAGGTGCAGGCTATCATGGACGACTCGCCCATGATGGCAAGTCAGCTGAAGAAAGCCTATCAGGACGTGGGGCAGAAGGTGCCTGCCAAGAAAGCCTCCAAGGGTTTGGTACACATAGACCTAATACCCAAGAGCCAGGAGGACAGCATGGCGGAGCGCACACTCGACATCATCAGCACCCTGGTAAATGGCGGCGCAAAGATGAAGGACATCGCCATACTGCTGAGAAGCAACCGCGAGGCTACTGCCCTCGCCACCTTCCTCGACAGTCAGGGCATACCAGTCATGTCGGCAGAGGCTTTCCGTCTCGATGCCTCAACGTCAGTGCGCACCGTAGTAGGAGCAATGAAGCACCTCGCCCACCCCACAGACGCACTGACGGAGAACCTGCTGCTGAAGGACAGCGGACTAACCGCCCTGCCGTCAGGCTTCGCAGAGCGTCGCGACCACCTGCTCACCCTCTCGCTCCACGACATGGCGGAGGAAATTCTGCGTCTGTTCCGTTTAGGCGGCAGCGAGGGGGCATACCTCACCACATTCTTCGACAAACTGCACCAGTACTGCAACGATGTGTCCACAGTGCTCGAAGACTTCCTCACGGCATGGGACGACGACATCTGCTCGGCAACTATCGAGACGCCAGACTGTGACGGTGTGCGTATTCTCACCATACACAAGAGTAAGGGACTGGAGTTCAAACACGTCATACTGCCCTACTGCAACTGGAAGCTTGAGCTACGTTCCACACTGTGGTGCCAGCCCAAGGAGAGCCCGTTCGACGAACTGCCTATCGTGCCCCTCGACTATACCTCTGTGTCGTCATTCAAGAACACCATATACTTCGACGACGTGATGGAGGAACACGTGCAAAACATCGTTGACAACCTCAACCTGCTCTACGTGGCAATGACACGTGCCCGCCGTTCGCTGTTTGTCATAGGCATCAGGAGCGACGAGAAGGGCAACAAGACGGCAGGCTATCGCTCCAACATCATAGAGCAAGCTGTCAGCCTCATGCCCGACAGCATAGAGGGCTTGCCTCTCCACGTCAACATTCCTGCCGACTACGAAGAGGACATAACTGTGACATACGGCACGCTGGAGGGCATCTTCGAGGAGCAAGAGAAGGAGAAGAGCCGCAACGTGTTCCTGCCCGAGATAACACCCATCCATGTTGACGTCACCTCGCACGAGAGCGGTGCCGTGTTCCGTCAGAGCAACACGAGCCGCGAATTTGCCGATGACTCTCTCGACGAGACCGACCGCCAGCGATACATCCGCATGGGAACGGTGATGCACCAGGTGTTCTCGCAGATTGCCACCCTCGACGACGTGGAGCCAGTCTTGCAGCGTATGGAGTTCGACGGAACGCTGTATGATGACGACATGACACACTCAACGCTCATAGCCGAGCTGCAGAAACGCTTCAGCAACGAACAGGTGAGAGAATGGTTCTCTGACCGCTGGACGCTGTACAACGAGTGCTCCATCATAACCAAAGAGAAGGAGATGCGTCCCGACCGTGTGATGACTGACGGCAAGGAGACCATCGTGGTTGACTTCAAGTTTGGCAAGCCCGATGCGGAGCACCACGAACAGGTTCGTGCCTACATGAACCTGCTGAAAGACATGGGCATGCCCGACGTGAAGGGCTTCCTGTGGTATGTGACGAGAAACGAGGTTTCGGAAGTTAAGAGTTAAGAGTTTACTGTTTACCGTTGAAAAGATGAATTTCCTTACAAGCGTAGCACAAGACATATTGAGCAAACACGGCAACGACCTACACAACGTTACCATAGTATTCCCCAACAAGCGTGCCTCTCTGTTCTTCAACAGGATATTGGCAGAGCTATGCGACCGTCCTATCTGGAGTCCGCGCTACACCACCATCAGCGAGCTTTTCCGCTCCATGTCAACCCTTGAGGTGGCTGACCACATCAAGCTCATCTTCGAGCTCCACAAGTCATACTGCAAGGTGACGGGGCGCAAGGAGTCTCTCGACCAGTTCTACGGCTGGGGCGAGATAATGCTCAGCGACTTCGACGACATAGACAAGCACCTCGGCGATGCACGTCAGATATTCACCCTGCTGAGCAATATCCACGAACTCGACGCTGTGGATTACCTCACGCCTGAGAAGATAGCCGTCTTGCAGAACTTCTTCAGAAACTTCACAGCAGAGCACAACACCCTGCTCAAGCAACGCTTCCTCGAACTGTGGAACAAGTTCTACGATATATACACCGACTACCGCTCATCGCTCCGCGCACAAGGCATAGCCTACGAGGGTATGATGTATAGGGAGGCTATTAACGGGAACGGGCTCCGCGAAGCGCCTGAGCACCAACTGGAGCGCAAGAACGTTAACGGGAACCCTACTGTTTTCGTTGGTTTCAACCTTCTCACCCCCGTTGAGAAACTTCTTATCACCAAGACGGGAGGCACCATCTACAACGACGACGACAACTCATGTCCGCCGAAGCAGCTCTCCATCATCTCCTCACCCACTGACGACCTGCAGGCACGCTACGTCAGCCAGTGGCTCACCCCCGAACGTATCAAGGCTGGCAGGAAGACCGCCATCGTGCTTGCCGACGAGAGCCTGCTCGAAACCGTGCTCCACTGTCTGCCATCTGACATAAACCTCAACATCACAACCGGCTATCCTCTGGCATCTGCCTCCGTCACCTCACTCATCAAGGCTGTCATCAACCTGTTGCAGAAAGGGCACTACACCCTCCACAACATCAACACCATACTGCGCCATCCGCTCACCAGACACATCTCCGAAAAGTCGGTAGAGCTGCATGCCGCCCTCAACACTAACCCCATATACTACCTCACCCCCGAGGATGTATCCATTGACGACAACCTGCGCCGGCTCTTCGCCCCCCTTAATGACAAGACGGACATCATCGAACTTATCGACCGCCTCATCTGGGTTACCAAGAGCATAGCCTCGCCGTCGGAGTCAACGGAGCCTCTTGCTCCCCTGCCCTCCGAGGCTATATACCGCATGTACACCATACTCAACCGTCTCAAGGGCTTGGTGCAGGAAGATGGTGTAAACCCACAACTCTTCACCAGCCTCCTCAACCAGATAATACAAACCACCACGATACCCTTCCACGGCGAACCCTTGGAGGGCATACAGATTATGGGAGTGCTCGAGACACGTAACCTCGACTTCGACCACGTGCTGCTGCTCTCATGCAACGAGGGGCAACCTGCCGTCACGTCTCAGCGACTCGTCCCTGCTGCCCCACTCCATCCGCATGGCGCACGGACTAACCACCATAGAAAACAAGGTCGCCATCTACCACTACTATTTCGACCGTCTGCTGCAGCGTGCCGACGATGTCAGCATACTCTACAACAACTCCACCAGCGATGGCAAGACAGGCGAGATGTCACGCTTCCTGCTCTCGCTGATAGCCAACAACGAGATACCCATCCGTCGCCACTCCCTCGAGTCGTCCGTAGCCACGAAGACATCCCACGTCACGGCTGTTGACAAGACTCCGGCGATGATAAAGAAACTGCTCGACAAGAAATACCTCTCGCCCTCCGCCCTCGGCAAATACCTGCGCTGTCCCATGAGTTTCTACTACACCTACATAGAGGACATCCGCGACAGCGACAACAGCGACGAGGAGGAGATGGACACACGCCGCTTCGGCACCATCTTCCACACCGCCGCCGAGATGCTCTACAGCGACTTTGCCGACGGTCTCATTGTGCCTCACGACTACATACAGAGCCTGCTAAACGAAAAAGGGCACCCCACCATACGCCGTATAGTGGAGCGCGCCTTCCGTAAGGACCTCTTCAATCTTGAGAACAGCCAGCGCCCCACGCCAAAGCTGGGCGGACTGCAAGTCATAAACTTCGAGATGGTTGTCACCTTCCTCATCAAGCTGCTGCGCTACGACCTCACCCTGACACGCCTGCAAATCTGCGGACTGGAGAAGGAGGTCAGGGGCACCATACCCGTCACCACTGCCGACGGCAACACCATCGACGTACGCATCGGCGGCAGCATAGACCGTCTTGATGCCGTCACCGACATTGAGGGCAAGCGCCGCCTACGTGTCATAGACTACAAGACGGGACGTCTCACAAGGAGGCTCAACCTCTCAGGCATCGATGACATCTTCCTTCCCGAGAAGATAGGTGCCCACACCGACTACTTCCTCCAGGCTCTGCTCTATGCCATGATAGTCTCCGAGGAGTCGCCGTCGTCACCCGTCAGCTGTGCCCTGCTCTACGTGCAGCATGTCGGCGATGACAATTATTCACCCCTGCTAAGCATCAATAACGAAGAAATCACCGATGCCCATGACTACCTTCCAGAATTTAGGAAAGGACTCTCACAGCTCATCGGTGATATCATCAATACAAATATACCTTTCACACAGACGCCCGACACCGCCAGGTGTCAAAACTGCGCCCTCCACGACTTCTGCCACTAAGCCATAAGGCTTACAGCGGCATGTTGCCGTGCTTCTTTGGCGGATTACTCTCGTTCTTGTTGCGGCTCATCTCGAGTGCCTGAATGAGGCGTATGCGTGTGTCGCAAGGTGAGATGATTTCGTCTATATAGCCCAGTCGTGCCGCAGGCAGCGGGTTGGCGAACTTGTCGCGATACTCGGCAATCTTCTCCTGACGCTCCTCTGGCGTAGCCTTGCGGTAGAGGATGTTGCAGGCACCCTCTGCACCCATCACGGCTATCTCTGCCGTAGGATATGCAAGGTTCACGTCAGCACCTATGCACTTGGAGTTCATCACGATGTACGCACCGCCGTAAGCCTTGCGTGTGATGAGCGTCACCTTTGGCACCGTTGCCTCGGCAAAGGCATATACTATCTTCGCTCCGTGGCGTATTATGCCGTGGTGCTCCTGGTCAACGCCTGGCAGGAAGCCCGGCACGTCCTCTACAGCTACGAGAGGAATATTGAAACAGTCGCAGAAGCGTATGAAGCGTGCCGCCTTGTCGCTGGCGTCTATGTCGAGGGCACCGGCAAGGTAGTTGGGCTGGTTGGCAACGAAGCCTACCGTCCTGCCTGCCATCCTGCCGAAACCTATCACGATGTTCTTGGCAAACTCCGGCTGTATCTCGAAGAAATACTGCTGGTCGCAGACAGGCTCAATGATGTTGCGTATGTCGTAAGGTTGGTTGGGGTCTGTTGGCACCACATTGTCCAGTTCGTGGCATACACGTGTCACCTCGTCCGTCACGGCGTGCACGGGTGCATCCTCCATGTTGTTTGACGGTATGAAGCCAATGAGCTCACGTATGGTCATCAGCGTCTCCTCGTCATCGTTGCAGATGAAGTGGCTCACGCCGCTCACGCTGTTGTGTGTCATGGCGCCGCCAAGTGTCTCTTTATCCACGTCCTCGTTGGTCACTGCCTTCACCACGTTAGGACCAGTGACGAACATCTGGCTCTGCTCCTTCACCATCAGTATGAAGTCGGTGAGGGCAGGCGAATAGCACGAACCGCCTGCACAAGGTCCCATGATGGCTGAAATCTGCGGTATCACGCCGCTTGCCATCACGTTGCGCTTGAAGATGTGTGCAAAGCCTGTCAGCGACTCCACACCCTCCTGAATGCGTGCACCGCCAGAGTCGTTAAGTCCTACGATTGGTGCGCCGTTCTTCAGTGCCAGGTCCTGTACCTTGGCTATCTTCTGTGCGTTGGCAGCACTCAGCGAACCGCCCAACACAGCGAAGTCGAAGGCATAGACGAATACTATCCTGCCGTCAATCTTGCCGTAGCCGCTGATGACGCCGTCGCCCTCGATGCGCTTGTTCTCCATGCCGAAGTCGGTGCAGCGGTGCGTCACGTGCTTGTCCATCTCTACGAATGTGCCCTTGTCGAGCAGTGTCTCTATTCTCTCTCTTGCCGTAAGCTTCTCCATATCTTGATTTTTTTACACATTTAATGTTACGAGTGTGGCGTTAGCCATAACGCTGTCGCCCTCGCTGACCAGCACCTCCTTGATGGTGCAGTCCTCAGCTACCTTGTAGTTCGACTGCATCTTCATTGCCTCCATCGTCAGTACCGAGTCGCCAGCCTTCAGCTCGTCGCCGGGCTTCACGAATACCTTCACTATCTTGCAAGGCATCGGCGCCGTGATGGTGTCAGCCTGCGAGCCTGAGCCACCCGCCTTACTCCTGCGCATACGCATATACTTGGCTTGCGAGTCGAGCATATCGATGTCATACACCGAGTAGTTGAGGTTCACACGGTAGTGCTTGCCGTCGTTCTCCTTTGTCAGCTCCGCGTTGTACGAAGTGCCCTTGTGAATTATGGAGCAGATATTCTTCTCCAGCATACACACGTCAACGTCGTACACCTTGCCATCTATATCTATCTTTACGTGGTTACCTTCCTTCTGCAGCAAGGTAACTTCCATCATTTTATCTCCAACTTGAATCTCCATATAATTGAAAATTCGTTAATTCATTAATTTGTTAATTCGTTAATTCGCTAATTCGCTACACTCTCAGCACTCCCTTTTGCAGTCCGAAGGCGCGCCAGCGTGTCAGTGCGCTGCTGTCTTCGCCCACTCCGTTAGGCTGGTTCTCCTCTACGTTCATCAGGTAGTCTATGTATGCCGCTATCACTGCCATAGGCTCCGCATCGTTCTTGAAGCCCTTGCGCGGCTTCAGTCGCTCCTGGTTGCGCTCTATGAAGTAGGTGTTGTAGTTGCCGTTCTTGAAGTCTGGCACGTCGATGATGCGGCGCAGGTAGCGTATGTTCGTTGTCAAGCCCGTAATCTTATATTCATACAGCACGCGGCGCATGCGCTCTATGGCGTACTCGCGCGTCACTGCCCATACTATCAGCTTGCCTATCATGGGGTCGTAGTGCATCGGTATCTCGTAGCCCTCGTAGCAGTGGGAATCGACACGTGTGCCGATGCCCTGCGGCACCGTCAACTGCTGGATGACACCTGGCGAAGGCATGAAGTTGTGCTCCGTGTCCTCGGCACATATACGGCACTCTATGGCGTGGCCGTGCTGTGAGAGGTCTTCCTGCTTGAAGCGCAGAGGTTCGCCGGCAGCTATGCGCAGCTGTTCCTTCACGAGGTCCACGCCCACTACCTCCTCCGTTATCGGGTGCTCCACCTGCAAGCGGGTGTTCATCTCGAGGAAGTAGAAGTTATGGTGCTTGTCAACGAGAAACTCTATCGTGCCGGCTCCTATGTAGCCCACAGCCTTTGCCGCTGCCACAGCCTTCTCGCCCATCTCCTTGCGCAGCTTGTCGTCGATGAATGGCGAGGGGCTCTCCTCCACAATCTTCTGGTTGCGGCGCTGCACCGAGCATTCGCGGTCGAAGAGGTGCACTATGTTGCCGTGCTTGTCGCCAAGTATCTGGAACTCTATGTGGTGAGGCTCCTCAACGAACTTCTCTATATACACCGTGTCGTCGCCGAAGCCCGACATCGCCTCGCTCCTTGCCGCGTTATACATCTCTATGACGTCCTCCTCCCTTGTGATGAGGCGCATACCCTTGCCGCCGCCGCCCATGGAAGCCTTCAGCATCACGGGGAAGCCTATCTCCTTGGCAACCTTCACAGCCTCCTCGGCACTCTTCAGCGGCTCCTCCGTGCCAGGCACCACAGGAACGCCAGCCTCTATCATCTTCTTGCGGGCAGAAATCTTGTCGCCCATCGCCTCCATCGTCTCCGGCTTCGGACCTATGAAGGTTATGCCCTCCGCCTCGCATCGGCGTGCAAACTCCGCGTTCTCACTCAGGAAACCGTATCCCGGGTGTATGGCGTCGGCACCGTGCTTCTTGGCAGCCTCGATGATGTGGTCTATGTTGAGGTAACTGTCGCTGCTTGCCGCTCCGCCGATACACTCAGCCTCGTTGGCAAACAACACGTGGCGCGACGTGCGATCGGCAGTGCTATACACCGCCACGCTCCTTATGCCCATCTCGTAGCAGCTGCGCATCACACGCAGGGCTATCTCACCACGATTTGCTATCAAAACTTTCTTTAACATATTCTCTTATCTTTACAGGGGGCAAGCCAACGAAGCCGCTACCCCCAAACATTTTTTCCTCGCGATAGTATGCTATTCGGGTGCAAAATTACAAATAAATCGGCAATTGTGCAAGAAAACATTTATTAAAGTTTCCGTTACAATCTCTGTGCCGTTTTCTCAGAAATACATCCTGTCACAAAATCCTGCCGTTTGCTTACACTTTGACTTTTCGCTAACTCTCATACGTGCGTTGGCGGCAGAGAAATCCCATTTGCACCTCAAATTCGGAAAGTATTTCGCTATTTTTTCAACGCGTTGAACCACAGACTGTTATAAAATATCAGCCTTTAAGAACTGTACTTTTTACCCCCAAAACAGCATTTTATCTGGCAAAAGCAATGCTTTTTGCCTGCTAAAGCTGTGCTTTTATCACCCTAAAGCTACGCTTTTATAAGGCTAAAGCATAGCTTTTATAACACAAAATGAGCGTTTTCGGAGCAAAAAAGCGCTCCCCTTCTCCCGCTTTAAGTTTTCTTAACACCTAAAAGCACACGCCACCACGACAATTCTCATTAACCACAACGTAAGCAAAAGTGGGGCTTTTGCTTACGTTGTGTAAAATTAAGATGTAAAATAGTCATTCTATACCTTCCAACACCCTTCCCAGGAATGTGTCTGTAAAGGCATGCTGAAAGTTTAGCCTTATCATCTTGTACTTTGGGAGGCTTTCAAGATACTCCAACTCAAATACCATACGAGGTGCCCTTGTATCAGTCACGTCAGGATATATTTCGGTCTTGTCACCCAGTCTTACTATCTTTATCAGATACAAGTCACGCACTCCCTTTCCCTTTATGTGGGGCATGAAGTAGTAGAGTTTGTTGAGTGCTATCGTGGAAGGAAAGTCTGACACGTTTCCCGTATAGTATAATTTGGTAGGCTCTTTTGTCAGAAAATACTTTTCGTTATCTTCCTTTACAAAGCCTATCAGTAGGCGCTTGGCACTATCCAGTTTGTAAGTCTTTTTAGGCTTGTTGTATAAAAGACTTACATCATCCTCCGTTCCAAAAAGACTCAGCGACAACTGTGGTCTGGGATTGCGCTGTATGTGTATGGGACGAGTCGATGCCGGCGCTTTGTCATAGATGAAGCGATAAAGGCTCTTACCTATCTCCTGCACTATTCCGCACACCAATGCGTTACCCATGAGGAATGCTCTGCGTCCGTCTGTCACGTCAGGATGGTATGTATGGTTGTCGGGGAACATATTAAGGCGTTCCATTTCTACAGGTATAAGGCGGCGATAGCGACCTGACGGTGTCTGTACTACGTGCTTAAATCTTGACGGTGCCGAGCCTCCCTCGCCAGTAATCATTGTGCGTGAAGGTTTGTCCGTGTAGTCAGGAAAAGCCATACCGCCTTCTGAAAACACATATTCATATCCCTCTTTTGACACGCGATTTATCTTCTTAGGTCCTTTTTCATACTGCCATTTAGGCAACTCATCTTCGGGGATAAAGAAGCTTTCCGGCACAAAATCTTCATCCACCAGATTGTCACCCAATGTCTGGATAGTGCCTTCATAGACAGGTTCCGCATCAACGGAATACACCTTGCGGTCAATCATCAATCCTGCACTCTCAAAGGGACTGTCCTTCTTGCCTTTGTTGAAATTTGCAGAAACTCTCTTGTATGCTGCCAACTATCTCAAATTCCTTTGCCGTTTCTGTTTTTCATGCCTACGCTTTGCAGCGTAACACCCCGTCGTCCCTGCTTCCTGCATACTTCGGGGTTAGTGTTTTTATATGTACGGAAACAAGAGCATTCGCATGTCATTTTGGTCAAGATGGTCAAGATGGTCATTTGTCAAAAACGAAAGTGGGAATGGTCATTTTGCTCACTATAATAATAAAAATACATTTTTATTATTATAGTGCCAGTTTTGACACAATCAGGAAGCGAAAATGACAAATGACCAAAATGACCAAATGACCACCGAATGTTAAAATCACACAGCACACTTTGGCGAAAATGAGCAATTCTCGATATTTAAAGATGAAAACATGAAAAAATTAAAATGTTAGGGGGACGCTCTCGTGGTATCTTTGCTAACTTGCTAATAGCAAGCTCGTTAACGCGCACAATCTTTTAATATTTTAATTTCTTAATCTTTTAATCTCCAAAGGCGTTTTTCGCCAGTGTTCCGGCAGTGTTAGATGTACCTTCTGGCGCTGTTAGATGTACCTTCTGGCACTGTTAGATGTACCTTCTGGCACTGTTAGATGTACCCTCTGGCAAAGCCTGATTTCGGGAGTGGAGCGGATGTGTTAAACTTACACAATTCCTTGCATGGATAAGCAAAAAGCAGTACCTTTGCACCTACGAACAAAAACGTTAATGAGGATAAATACAAGTGATAGGAATAGAACAGAAATTCCCGTATTGCTGCTCACGGGTTATCTGGGCAGCGGAAAGACAACCCTCCTCAACCGCATACTGAAGAACGAGAAGGGCATAAAGTTTGCAGTGATAGTGAACGACATAGGCGAGGTGAACATCGATGCCGACCTGATACAGAAGGGGGGCATAGTAGCAGAGAAGGACGACTCGCTCGTTGCCCTGCAGAACGGATGCATCTGCTGTTCGCTGAAGATGGACCTCGTGGAGCAGATTAACGACATAACGAAGATGCAGAAGTTTGACTACATAGTGATAGAGGCAAGCGGCATCTGCGAACCGGCTCCTATAGCACAGACCATCTGCTCTATACCAAGCCTGACGCCAACGGGAACGGGAACTGTGCCAAAGTTGGACTGCATAGTGACCGTTGTTGACGCCCTGCGCATGAAGGACGAGTTCGGTTGCGGCAAGACGCTGCTGGGCGCCAAGCGCGACGAGGAGGACATAGAGAACCTCGTGATACAGCAGATAGAGTTCTGCAACATAGTGCTGCTGAACAAGGCTTCTGAGGTGGAGCCGGAGGAACTGGAGCGCGTGAGGCAGATAGTACGCGCCCTGCAGCCAAAGGCGAAGATTATAGACTGCAACTACGGCGACGTGGACTTCGACGAGATACTGGGCACAGGTATGTTCAACTTCGACGATGTGGCTACTTCTGCCGCATGGATAAAGGAAATAGAAGCGCATAGCAACGGGAACGATGATGACGATGACGACGATGATGATGATGAACACGAGCACCATCATCATGAGCATGAGCACGAACACGAGCATCACCACCATCATCACCACGACCATGACCACGATGAGCATGACGAGGACTGCGACTCACACCACGGCGGCGAGTGCACCTGCGGACATCACCACCACCACGGACACAGCCACACGGAGGAATATGGCATCGGCACATACGTCTATTATGCACGCAAGCCGTTTGACATCACGCTGTTCGACGACTTCGTGGCACGCCGATGGCCTAAGAGCGTGATACGTGCCAAGGGACTGTGCTGGTTTGAGGACCAGCCCCACCTGTGCTACATCTTCGAGCAGGCTGGCAGACAGGTGCAGCTGCAGAATGCAGGACAGTGGTATGCCACGATGCCAATAGAGGAATTGCGCCAATTCCGCATAGACAACCCTGGCGTAAACCGTGACTGGGACGATAAGTATGGTGACCGTCAGCAGAAGATTGTTTTCATAGGTCAGCACCTTGACGAGAATGCCATCAAGGCAGAGCTGGACAAGTGTCTCACGGACGTTGACCTACCCTGAGGCTCCTCATAGCCAAACGTAGCTTCACCCACCACTTGCGCAGCTCTTGGTATGCCGACACATCCTCCTTGTGCTGTATGGAGGTGAAGGTGAGTGTCTCTGGTGCAGGACCGTGCTGGTCGGGGAAGATAATCATGAGGTTGGTGCCGTGATAGTGCTCGGTTATCTCATCGGGCAGCTTGTCGATTGCCGCCTTGTATGACACGGTGCCCTGACGTGCCGTAATGATGACGAGCATGTTGTCGTCGGGTGTGTTTTCTGCCACGTCGATGAGCCCTATCCATTTCGCCATTTCTGTGTATTCTGCTCTTACATGGGGATGGCGACTTTCTATATACATCCTGATAAGCGAGATGGTGACGGCGGTGGCATGGAACACTATGCGGCACTCCAGCGCCTTGGCAAGGCGGCACAGACGCTCCAGCCAACGGTAGAAGCCCGGCTCATACTCGGCACGTGAAGGCACCACGACCTGTATGGCACGCAGGGTGGCGAAGGGCTGACCGCAACGTGCTATGATAATCTGGCGTGAAAGACCGTTGAAGACGCTCTGGGCGAACTCGCCCCAGAACACACGTCGCGAATTGGGGTGCATGTGCACTCCGAGTATTATCTCCGAACAGTCGTATTCCTTGAAAGCATGCTTGATGCCGTTGCCTATGTTGGTAGCGAGGCGCACCTGCGTCTGTATCCTCACGTCGGCGGCATTGGCGGTCTGGGTGACGTGCTCCAGCAGTTGCTGCCCCTTGCGCTGGTTCTGCTCCACGTCGTCATCGTCATAGACCACGTTGAGGGCTATCAGACCGCGGTTGAGCTCACGGTTGCGCATCATGATGGCGAGGTGCATGAGGGTGTCGCACGTCTCGGGATATTTCACCGGGATGAGTATCTTCTCGTCATCGAAGCTGTCGGAGAAGCGCTGCTTGTCGCTCAGTTTGCTCTCCTCCTCCTTGAGCACCAGCGCCTTGGCAGAACTCTCGGTGGTGATGGTGGAGATGATGCAGGTGAGGAGTATCATGGTGACGATACCGTTCATCATGCCGTCATCGACCAGATAGCCGCCGTCTGGCAGGGCTATCTTGACACCTATCATAGCCATCGCGATACTTCCTGCCGCATGGGCTGAGGTGAGACCGAACATGAGGTGACCCTCCAGCCACGACATTCTGAAACCTATGCAGGAGATGTATGCCGCCAGCGCCTTGCCTATGGTGCCCACTACGGCTATCACCATAACGATGAAAAGCACTTCGGGCATGAGGAGCAGACGAATATTGATGAGCATACCCACACCGATAAGGAAATAGGGTATGAAAAGTGCGTTGCCGATGAACTCTATGCGGTTCATGAGGGGCGACATGATGGGGATGAAGCGGTTGAGGATGAGTCCGCTGAGGAAGGCGCCGAGCACTCCCTCGAGACCTATCAACTCACAGCAGGCGGCACTCATGAACATCATCGCCATGACGAAGATATACTGCATGACGGAGTCGCTGTAGCGGCGCAGGAAGAGTCGCGTAAGGCGCGGTATGACGTAGAGCATGGCGGCACAGTAGCCCACGAGCTTTACAAAGAACAATGGCCAGAAATACCACTCGCCGCCTCCTTCGCCACCCATGCCGACGACAGCCGCTACCACCACCAGAGAGGTGAAGAGCGAGAGCATGGAGGCTCCCACAGAGAGCGTGGTGACATGGTGCTTCTGCAAGCCGTAGCGTGCCACTATGGGGTAGGCTATGAGGGTGTTTGACGCCATGATACACGCCAGAAGCGTAGTTGCCAAGGGACTGTAGTGGAGGATGCTGATGCCTGCCACGTAGGTGATGCAGAAAGGCACAAGGAAGGTGAGCATGCCGAAGATGCCCACGTCGCGCAGGTTTTTCTTCAGTCCCTCAAGGTCCATCTCTATGCCGGCAAGGAAGATGATATAGAGCAGTCCCACACGTCCGAAAAGCTCAAATGACGAGTCGCGCTCAAGGATGTTGAGCCCGTAGCGCCCAATGATGACACCTGCCAGCACCATGCCTATGATATGCGGAATGCGCAGCTTGCTCATCACTATGGGGGCAATGAGTATTATGATGAGCACCACGAAGAATGCTATCGTAGGACTGGTGATGGGTAGATACATTGTAATTTTGCCGAAAATCTGATGCAAAGGTACTAAAAAGTCGAAAGATGAGAGTTGAAAGTTGAAAGTTTTTTTCAAAAGCTATGCAATTTCACATTTTTTTTGTACTTTTGCAAGCAAAACGATAACAACAAACAACTAAAAAAGAAATGAAAGTAGCAATTGTTGGCGCATCAGGCGCCGTAGGACAGGAGTTTCTCCGTGTCCTCGATGAAAGAAATTTCCCTCTCGATGAATTGGTGCTGTTTGGTTCACAGCGCTCAGCAGGTACTAAATACACGTTCCGCGGCAAGGAGTATGAAGTGAAGCTGCTGCAACACAACGACGACTTCAAGGATGTTGACATAGCCTTCACATCGGCTGGCGCAGGAACATCGAAGGAGTTCTGCGAAGACATCACGAAGTACGGTGCCGTGATGATTGACAACTCAAGCGCATTCCGCATGGATGCCGACGTGCCACTGGTGGTGCCTGAGTGTAACGCTGAGGATGCCCTGAACCGTCCGCGCGGCATCATCGCCAACCCTAACTGCACCACTATCATGATGGTGGTATGCCTACAGCCATTAGAGAAACTGTCGCACATCAAGCGCATACACATCGCATCCTACCAGTCAGCATCAGGTGCCGGAGCAGCGGCTATGGCAGAGCTGAAGCAACAGTACAAGGAACTTGCCAACGACGAGCAGCCTACGGTGAACAAGTTCGCATACCAGCTTGCATACAACGTGATTCCCCAGATTGACGTGTTCCAGGACAACGGATACACGAAGGAGGAGATGAAGATGTTCAACGAGACGAAGAAGATAATGCACACCGATGCCCGTTGCTCGGCTATGTGCGTGCGCATCTCTTCACTGCGTGCACACTCCGAGGCTGTGTGGATTGAGACGGAGGAGAAGATTTCGGTAGAGGCTGCACAGGAGGCTCTGCGCAATGCACAGGGCGTGACACTCATCGACGACCCAAAGAAGGTGGGCGCAAAGGCTAACGCTGATGCCACAAAGGAAACGATGGAAGGACTGCCCTACCCAATGCCTCTCTACACCGCAGGCAAGGATGACGTCTATGTAGGCAGAGTGCGCGAAGACCTCGCCAACGACAACGGACTCACCTTCTGGCTCTCAGGCGACCAGATAAAGAAAGGTGCTGCACTCAATGCCGTGCAGATTGCCGAATACCTGATAAAGGTAGGCAATGTGAAATAGTTCCCAGTTTACAGTTCATAGTTCATAGTTGGACTTGGATTACAAATACCTAAATAAGATAGAATATCCGGCAGATCTCCGCAAACTCGATGTGGAGGTTCTGTCGGATGTTTGTTCGGAGCTGCGCGACGACATAGTGAAGGAGCTGTCTGTGAACCCTGGTCATCTGGCTTCGAGCCTCGGCGTGACGGAACTGACGGTGGCGCTCCACTATGTCTATGACACCCCCAACGACCGCATAGTGTGGGACGTGGGACATCAGGCTTACGGACACAAGATACTGACAGGCAGACGCGAGGTATTCTCAACCAACAGAAAACTTGGCGGATTGCACCCATTCCCCTGTCCACAGGAGAGCGAATACGACACCTTCACCTGCGGACATGCCTCCAACAGCATCAGCGCAGCGCTGGGCATGGCGGTGGCAGACAATCTGGAGGGACGCAAGCGCCACGTGGTGGCAGTGATAGGTGACGGTTACATGAGCGGCGGACTGGCGTTTGAGGGACTCAACAACGTGTCGTCATCGCCTAACGACCTGCTCATCATACTCAACGACAACAACATGTCGATAGACCGCAGCGTGGGAGGTATGAAGCAGTACCTGCTGTCACTCAACACCAACGAGTCGTACAACCGTTGGCGCAACAAGATAGCAGGATGGCTCAAGAACCGCGGATGGCTCGACGAGAACACACGCAAGAAGACCATACGCATGGGCAACGCCCTGAAATCGGCGCTGTCGCCGCAAGCCAACGTGTTCGAGGGCATGAACATACGCTACTTCGGACCAGTGGACGGCAACGACGTGAAGGAACTCGTCAGGGTGCTCCGCCAACTGAAGACAATGAGCGGACCAAAGCTGCTTCACATACACACCATAAAGGGCAAGGGATATGAGCCTGCCGAGAAGTCTGCCACGATATGGCATGCACCAGGCAAGTTTGACGCCAAGACGGGAGAGCGCATAAAGGACTCTGCGGAGAAGAAAACCGTGAAGTATCAGGAGGTGTTCGGCAGAACACTTGTGGAACTGGCACGAGAGAACAAGAAGATAGTAGGCGTGACGCCTGCCATGCCGACAGGCTGCTCGATGAACATCATGATGGACGAGATGCCCGACCGTGCCTTCGACGTAGGCATAGCAGAAGGACATGCCGTGACATTCTCGGCTGGCATGGCGAAGGAGGGGTTGGTGCCTTTCTGCAACATATACAGCGCCTTTGCACAACGTGCATACGACAACATAATACACGACGTGGCAATAGAGAAGCTCAACGTGGTGATGTGTCTCGACAGGGCTGGCATAGTGGGCGAAGACGGTGCAACGCATCACGGAGCCTTCGACCTTGCAGCATTGCGCCCTATACCCAACCTCACCATCTGCGCCCCGATGAACGAACACGAGCTGCGCCGCATGATGTACACCGCACAACTGCCCGACCAAGGTCCAGTGGTGATACGCTATCCTCGCGGCCGCGGCGTGATAGAAGACTGGCAATGCCCATTGGAGCCCCTTGAAGTGGGAAAAGGAAGAGAAGTTCCCGTTCCCGTTAACGTTCCCGTTAATGCTAATCCTGATATTGCGGTGTTGTCAATCGGCACCATAGGAAACAACGTGCAGCGTGCGCTCACGATGCTCACTCCCGAGGAGAGGGCACGCGTGGTGCACTACGATATGCGATACCTGAAGCCACTCGACACCTCTATATTAAATAAGGTGGGAGCGAAGTGCAAGCGTATCATAACTGTGGAAGACGGAGTGAAGGAAGGCGGACTGGGCTCTGCCGTACTGGAGTATCTCACCGACCACGACATGCACCCCGTAGTAGTGAGGCTCGGCATGCCATCGACACAGTTTGTGGAACACGGCACAGTGGAGCAGCTGCAACACCTTGTAGGCATCGATGCTGAGGGCATAGCAGAGAAATTAAGGAGTTAAAGACAGAAGTATGAAGATAATCATAGCAGGAGCACAGGCAGTCGGCACATACCTCGCCTCACTGTTGGGGCGAAATACCAGCGAGGATATCACCATCATAGATGATAACCCCGAAGCCCTCAACGACATAAACCAAGACCTTGACGTGCTCAGTTACGAAGCATCGCCGATAAGCATCAAGGCACTGCGCGCCATCAACACCAGCGAGGCAGACCTGTTTATCGCCGTCACCAACGACCAGGAGGTCAACATGTGTGCCTGCGCACTGGCGAAGTCGCTCGGAGCAAAGCAGACGGTGGCAAAGGTGGAGGACTACGAATATGCCTCGCCGAAGAACAAGGATACGCTCAAGAAGATGGGCATCGACTCCGTGATATACCCCGAACTGCTCGCGGCACAAGACATCATCAACGGACTGAAGATGTCGTGGGTGCGCCAGCGATGGGACGTACACGGCGGAGCCCTCATCATGCTTGGCATAAAGTTGCGTGAGAGTTGCCTTATACTCAACCGTCCGCTGAAGGAGGTGTGCGGAACCGAAGAACCGTACCATGTGGTGGCTATCAAGCGCGGCAACGAGACCATCATACCTGGCGGCAACGACTTCCTGCAGCTCTACGACATGGCTTACTTCATGACGACTCGTGAGTACATACCTTACGTACGCCGCATGGTGGGTAAGGAAGACTATACCGACGTCAGCCAGGTGATGATAATGGGTGGAGGCAAGTGCGCCCTCCGTACCGCCCACACCATGCCCGAGTACATGAAGACCAAGATTATCGAGATTGACCCACAGCGTTGCGAGAAGCTCAACGACCTGTTGCCAGGCAGGGGCGAGCTCGTCATCAACGGCGATGCACGCGACACCTCACTGCTCCTTGAGGAGGGCATACGACATACGCAGGCTTTCGTGGCACTCACAGGCAACAGCGAGACCAACATCCTCGCCTGCCTTGCCGCCAAGCGTCTGGGAGTGAGAAAGACCGTCGCCGTAGTGGAGAACGTAGATTACATCGACATGGCAGAGAGCCTCGACATAGGCACCATAATAAACAAGAAGGCGATAGCCGCCTCACGCATCTACGAGATGATGCTGGAGGGCTGCGCCACCAACCTGCGCTTCCTCATGCAGGCACGTGCCGACGTGGCAGAGTTTACGGCACAGAAGAACTCGCCCATAACAAAGAAGAAGATTTTCGAACTCTCACTGCCCAAGGGCTGCACCATAGGAGGACTGGTGCGCAACGGTGAGGGTATGCTCGTAACGGGTGGCACGCAGGTGCAGCAGGGTGACATCGTCGTAGTCTTCTGCCACAATACCGAAGTGAAACGCATAGAGAAGTTGTTTAACTAAACGATGATCAACCGCAAGCTTATATGCAAGATACTCGGTTCGCTGCTCCTTCTGGAGTCGCTGTTTATGCTGGTGTGCCTCCTCGTGTCGGTGATGTATCATGAGGATGCCCTCTACTCCTTCGTAGTCTCCATCCTCGTCACCCTTTTTGCTGCAGTCATCTTCCACTTCATAGGCACCAAGGCAGACAACAACATGAGCCGTCGCGATGCTTTCCTCGTCGTCACCCTGTCGTGGAGCGTCTTCAGTCTGTTCGGCTCGCTGCCCTTCCTCATAGGCGGCTACATAGAGAACTTCACCAACGCATATTTTGAGACCATGTCGGGCTTCACCACCACGGGAGCCACAATCATAGATGACGTGGAGAGCCTGCCCCACGGCATACTCTTCTGGCGTTCCTTCACCCAGTGGATAGGCGGTCTGGGTATCGTGTTCTTCACCATCGCCGTGCTGCCATCGCTTGTTGGAGGCTCCGTCAAGGTCTTTGCCGCCGAAGCCACAGGTCCCATAAAGTCGAAGCTGCACCCCAAGCTATCTACGTCGGCAAAGTCCATCTGGACTATCTTCCTCACCCTGAGCCTTGCTTGCATAGGCAGCTACAAGCTGTTGGGCATGGGGTGGTTTGACAGTGTCAACTACGCCATGACGACCATAGCCACAGGCGGTTTCACTACCCACAATGCCAGCATAGAGTTCTTCAACAGCCCTGCCTTGGAGTATGTCTCCACCTTATTCTGTTTCATCTCAGGCATCAATTTCGTACTTCTCTATCGTGCCGTCATACGTGGCGATTTCAGGAATTTCTTCACTAATTCGGAGTTGAAGTTCTACTGCCTCATGGTGGCGCTGTTTACCGTTTTCATAACCGCTATGCTCGTCATAAGAAACCATTATGACATTGAGCATGCCTTCCGATGCGGCATTTATCAGGTGGTTTCCTTCATGACCACTACCGGACTGTTCAACGACGATGCCGCCCAGTGGCCTCATGTCACGTGGGTAGTGCTCGCCGTCTGCATGTTCATGGGAGCCTGTGCCGGCAGCACCTCAGGTGGTTTCAAGAGCGTGCGTTGCGTCATGCTCCTGAAGGTGGTGCGTAACGAGTTTCAGCAGATGCTCCACCCGAAGGCTGTCCTTCCCCTGCGCTTTGCAGGTGTCAACGTTCCGATGCAGCGCCGCGTCACGCTTCTTGCCTTTCTCACTGTCTATTGCCTGCTCTGCATCATTTGTGCCTTTATCATGATAGCGGCAGGAGTAGATAACACCAACGCCATAACCATCACCATCTCAACCCTAAGCAACGTGGGACCCACACTCGGACTGGAAATAGGTCCTACCATGTCGTGGAACGAACTTCCCGACTTTGCCAAGTGGATATGCTCCGTGCTGATGCTTATGGGACGTCTTGAGATTTTCTCCGTACTTATTATCTTCACCCCAACGTTTTGGCAAGACAGGTAGTTTTTCTCACTCTCTACTTCTTACTTCTTCCTCTCTGCGTTTCAGCGCAGAGGAACTTCACCGCCGTGTCTTACAATTGCGAAAACCTCTTCGACGTGCGCCACGACTCCCTGAAGAATGATGAGGAGTTCCTGCCCGACGGAGAGAGAGCATGGACTGCCGCACGCTATCGCCAGAAGCTTAACGACGTCGGCAGGGTGATACTGCAATGTGGAGGCGAGCGCGAGAACTGGACTCTGCCTGACCTTGTAGGACTGGTGGAGGTAGAGAACGACAGCGTGATGCTGAGTCTTACGAGGCGCAGCATGCTTCGCGGTGCCCACTACAACTACGTGATGACATCGTCGCCCGATGCGAGAGGAATAGACGTGGCACTAATGTACAACCCCTTCCGCTTCCGCCTTATCCATAGCGAACAGATTGTCATCACTCCCCTACCCCGACAGCACCCCACTCGCAACATTCTCTACTCTACGTTGCTTTCTGCCTACGGCGACACCCTTCATGCGTTTGTCGTCCATGCGCCAAGCCGCTCTGGAGGTCAGCACCTCACGGAGGACTATCGCCTCTTCGTTGTCGATAAACTATTGGAGACGATTGATTCCATACGCTCCGCCGCACCCATGCCAAAGATACTACTCATGGGCGACTTCAACGACTACAGTCACAACAAGTCCGTCAAGAAAATCATAGCCTCAGGAATGGAGGAAGCCTCATCTGATGCCGTCGGCAAATATCATCCGCAGGAAGTGGTCGGCACATATTATTTCCGCCGCCAGTGGGAGAGCCTCGACCACGTCTTCGTTTCCTCCGCCGTCACCCCCCTTCGGTGCTTCATATACGATGCCGACTGGCTGCTTGACACCAATGATGCTGGCAATCACACACCTCGCCGCACCTATCTCGGCACACACTATCACGGAGGTGTCAGCGACCATCTGCCTCTGGTGCTCCACTTCCACTTTCCAGAAACTAATACTTCACTTTTACCATAGTCCCGTGTTACTTGGAACATCGGATAAGCACGTGGGAACCGTCGTGGAGGGTGGTGGCGAAGAGATAGACGCTGCCCCCCTCTTTAATTTTCAGTTTACGGCGCAAGGCATCTGTGGTGGAGGGGAAATTGCGCACGGTGAGGTTAGCCTGTTCTATGTCGCCGAGCAAGTTCTTGAGCCCTTTTTTGCTAAAATCGCTGACAGCAACAATGCGGAACTGTCGGGCTGGCACGAGGTCTATCGGTGCATCGCCTATGTAGAGATTGCTGTTAGGGTGTAGTTTCCGCAAACCGTAACGGTTGCCGAAGGCATCCTGCACCCCTGCCTTCATGATAGAGGCATTGGGTTCGAAGAGGATGTTGCCAGGCTCGGCATATCGACATACTGGCATATCGTTATGTCGAAATTCCGATGTTACGTCATGTTGAAAAATCTCTTCCTCCGTTTCAAGGTTTACGCAATGGTAGGTGAGTGAGGTCGGCTCTTCCTTGTGCATGATAAAGAGCAGTTCCCTGCACTCGCCCTTGACGCTGACGATGTGAACATCGCTGACATTGCGCAGGGTTCGCAGAGCTTGGGTGATATCGAGCATGGGCGACAGCTTCACCATGACGGTGTCGGCTATGTTGAGCAGCGAGTCTTGCAGCATGACGAGGTTCGGCGTGCAGTCCTCTATAGCGAACACCTTGCCTCCTGCGCTGTCCCTGCGTGCAGGGTCGAGAAAGATTATGGTCGGGGAAGTGAAAGGGGCATTATTATTGTCGGACAGTTGCGTCAGATAGTTCTCGCAATCGGCATTGATGACTTCGGCGTTGCTTAGCCCCAGCAACGAGAAATTATGTCTGGCTATGTTGCAAAGTTCCTCGTTCCTCTCTACATAGACACTCCTGCCAACGTGTCGCGCCATATAGGAGAAGTCTATACCGTAGCCGCCTGTGAGGTCAGTCAGAGAACAAGTGTTGTCGCCCACAAGCCGCTGGATTATTGAGCCTTTGCACCTTGCCGTTGCCTCGCTGGAGCATTGCTCCATAGAGAGACGTGGAGGAAAGTGCAGGTCATTGCCTTCTGCAAAGAGACTCGCCCACTGCGGCAGTTTCTTTTTGGCAAGCTGGTAACCCTCTATCTGCTGCAATGCCCATGTACGATTAACGCCCTCGGGCATCTTGGTGAATGCGAGAGAGCGTACGTCATCGTCTTTATGTGCGTGAATATAGCTTAGTACCACTTTATGCTGTTGGAGTAGCTGGAACGCTTGTCGTACTTGAGGGCGTCGGTGAGTGTCGAAGCGTTGCAGCGGAAAGAAAAGTTGTAGGACGTGTAGGGTGCTAAGACCACGTAGCACGACATGGAGAAACAATGGAGGTCGCGAGCCAAAGACGCGGTGGTGAGGCTCAGCTTGTGGAAATCAAAGTCATATCCCGAGGTGAAGGTGATGTTCCATCCGTCCGACAATCGTAGGTTGCCGCTCACGTTAAGGTTCTGGGTGAACTTGTAAGGATAGCGCATGCGGTCGTAGTCGAATGAGCCGCCCGTGTTCTCGCGCATGGTGATGCCATAGCTGAAGGTAACGCTCCAAGGCATTGAGAACTTCAGGTAGCCGTCATCGTCGGTCTGCGCCAAGCCTGCGTTCTTCTTCTCCGCACCGTTCTGCGCCGCCATCATGACTGGATCGACGTTACTCTCCGTGCCTGTGTCAGCATCCTTCTCGTTCTTGTTCTCGTTATCGTCTTTCTTCCTGCCTCCGCCGAATAGCTTGCGTAGCTTCTCTGGCGTGAGGGTGTAGTGTATGTTCTGCGACAGTCCTTGGAACCTTCCGAACCTACCTCGGCTATACTCGGTGTGAGTACCCACGTATGGTTTGCCATTATCGTCGAGGTCGTAGGCATAGGTGGCGAAGACTGCGTTCATGGTGAATGTGTAGTTCTTCCACCACTTGAGGCGCAGATCCACCACGAGGTCGCTCCACGGACGTTCCTTTGCCGCCATGTTATATGACATGGTGGCGGCAAGTCGGTCTATGATGCTAATCTTGCGTATGCCTGTGGAGTCCTTGTCGGAGCGTATCTTCATCTCTATGTTGTTGTCGAGAGTCATCGACACCCTGCCTGTCTTTCCCTTGCCCGGCACGCCGTACAGTTGTCCCGAATATGGCGAGTAGCTGGTGTTGGTGACATTACCTTGCGCATCAGTCCTCTGGTATGACTCCCAGTAGCCGTAGCTTGAGGCGCCGAAGTCAGGGGCGTATGAGAACGACATCGACGGCGTCAGCGTATGGCGTATCGCCTGTATCTTGTCGCCGAATATCTTGCGGTTAGGCACGAAGAAGCCGTATAGCTTGGTGTTCATCGAAAGCGCCATAGACCAGTTATACACGTTGTAGAAGCCATGCAGGGTGTCAGCCAGTTCCGTCTGATTGGTCTCGTCCCACGAGCGCATCACCTTGGTGGAGTACATGCGGTCGGTAAAGGTTACGGAAGGTACCAAGTTGAGGTACTTGGCAATCTGGAACGTAGCCTTCACGGGTATGGTGTGCTGCCAGCCGTTCTTCCAGTCTTTTATAAGGTTAGAGTGAAGCAACTGGTTCTCCTTGGTGGTAATGGAGTTCTGCAGTCGTCCTGTGTATGACAGGAAAATCTTCTCATACCACTTCTGCTTACCCACGAGGTGCTTACGCTTGAAGGGATAGAACTGTGCTATGCCGATGTTGAGGTCGGGCAGGGTTACGGCAATGGACGAGTCGCGCATGTTCTGCGTTATGTTGGTAGAGCCGCTGAGCGTCATGCCTATACTGCTGAACATGGTGCTCCACGACACCGATGATGTGCGTGTTGACTGCGTCAGCGTGATGGGGTTATACATCGACGTGAGGTTGTTCTGCTCGTAGTTGGTTGTGGTGAAATTGACGGCGGCAGAGAATGTGGAGTAAGGATTTGCCTTGCTGTCCTGACGGTGGCTCCACTGTATCTTGAAACTCGTGGTGCGCGTCTCGTCTATGTCGGCATCGCCTGTACGGCTGTCCTGATATGAGGCATACAGCTGACCAGAGTACTTGTAGCGCACGTTGTAGTTGGATGCAGCGCTCAGTCCCCACGAGCCCTTGGTGAATATCTCACCCAGCAGCTTGAGGTCCATCTTGTCGCTCAGCGCAAAGTAGTAGCCGCCGTCGCGCAGGTAGAAGCCACGGTTCATCTCGTCGCCGTAGGTAGGCATTATGACACCGCTCGAATAGCTCTTGGTGAAGGGGAAGAAACCGTAAGGTATGGCGAGAGGCAGCGGTACATCCTGCACCACGAGGTATGCAGGACCGAACACCACGTCCTTGCCTGGGCGCACCTTGGCGCGCGACAGTGCAATATAGAAGTCTGGATGAGGGTCATCGCAGGTGGTGTAGCGTCCGTGCTTTATGTAGAAGTTACCTGCCGAGTCACGTTTCGACAGATCCGAGAGCAGGTAGCCGTCATCCTGATGCGTGTAGGCATTCTGTATCAGTCCGCGCTTCGACTTGAAGTTGAACGCCATCGTGTCCGTCTCGTACTTGTCGTTTCCCATCATGAACACAGGCAGTCCCTCGCGTTGGTTCTTCGCTGTGTCCATTGCCCCTGTGGCGCGCACTATGCTGCTGTCAAGCGACATGTTTATCTTTGCCGCAGTGAGGTCCATGTTCTCATACTTCACGTTCGACGAGCCAAAGAGGTATGCCGTCTTTGTCGTAGCGTCATACACCATAGAGTCCTTCGCCACGTAGGTCACCGGTGCATCTATGCCGTTCTTGCGTGCACGGTTGATGGAGTCCTCCCTTATCGAGTCGTCCACCGCCTTGTTGTGGGCTATGATGGCGAGGTGGAGGGAATCAACGCTAACGTCAACGGGAACTTCAACGTCGTCAACGGGGACAAAACCTCTTGCTACGACAATTGTCATAGCAAGCATCATCATCACTATGGATAGCAGTCCCTTAATCTTTAAACCGTAAACTTTAAACCGTAAACTTTAAACCGTAAACTCTAAGCTTTAACTATCTTTTCCCACTGCTGGTATTGCCGTTCCTCTATGGGGTGGTGCTGCGGCTTCCACAACTGGTGGCCTTTCAGTGCATCGGGCATATACTGTTGCGGCGTGTAGTGGTTAGGGTAGTCGTGCGGATACTTGTATCCGTCGCTGTATCCCAGCTCCGCCATCAGCTTGGTGGGAGCATTGCGCAGGTGCAGCGGCACGGGCAGGTTGCCTGTCTCCTTCACCAGTGCCAGTGCATCGTTGATGCCGTTGTATGCAGAGTTCGACTTTGGCGATGTCGCCAGATACACACACGCCTCAGCCAGTGCTATGCGTGCCTCGGGCCAACCTATCTTCATCACCGTGTCGAAGGCGGCATTAGCGAGCAACAGCGCGTTGGGGTTGGCAAGTCCTATATCCTCCGAAGCACTTATCACCAGTCGCCGTGCTATGAACTCGGGGTCTTCCCCACCCTCTATCATTCGTGCCATCCAGTAGAGGGCGGCATCAGGGTCGCTGCCCCTTATCGACTTTATGAAGGCTGATATGATGTCGTAGTGCATCTCCCCCTGCTTGTCGTAGGCAAGAGGATTCTGCTGCAAGCGGTTTACCACCAGCTCGTCCGTTATCTCTATCGTCTCTGCCGACTCCGACTCCACCACCAACTGTAGTATGTTGAGCAGTTTGCGGGCATCGCCGCCGCTGTATCTCATCAGTGCGTCGGTCTCCTTCAGGCGTATGTCGAGCTTCTGCAGCTCCGTGTCCGTCGTTATGGCTCGCTGCAACAACGCCGTGAGGTCTGCTTTCTCCAACGGCTTCAGCACATACAACTGACATCGCGACAGCAACGGCCTAATCACCTCAAACGATGGATTCTCCGTCGTGGCGCCTATGAGAGTCACTATGCCCTTCTCCACTGCGCCGAGCAGCGAGTCCTGCTGCGACTTGGAGAAACGGTGTATCTCGTCTATGAAGAGTATGGGAGAAGTCTGTGAGAAGAAGCGGTTGTTCTTGGCACGCTCTATCACGTCGCGCACCTCCTTCACTCCGCTCGACACTGCCGACAGGGTGTAGAAAGGCGTATCGAGTTTGTTGGCTATTATCTGCGCCAGTGTAGTCTTGCCCACCCCTGGCGGTCCCCACAATATAAAAGAGTTGATATGCCCCGAATCAATCATCCGACGCAACACCGCTCCTTCACCCACCAGGTGACGTTGTCCTATGTATTCATCCAGCGTCTTCGGTCGCAGACGCTCTGCCAAAGGTTCCATCTAAGGTGCAAAGGTACTAAATTTAATTAAGACCTGCAAGCGATGAGCATTGAAATGCGAATAATTAAGAATTAAGAATTAAGAATTAAGTTTTTTTCAGTACTTTAGTTGCAGTACATACAATTTTGCAAATTTAAAGTCCGATTTTAAATTTGCAAAGAAAAGCTTGCAGATTTAAAATATATTTTGTACTTTTGCCCTCGAAACATATCCTATAACATTATGATAGCAAGAGCAATACAAGAAAAAATAGAGCATCTGGCTGCACTATATCCCATAGTAACGCTGACTGGTCCACGTCAGTCTGGCAAGTCAACACTATTAAAAAAAGCGTTTCCCGACTACGAATACGTGTCTTTGGAAAACATTGACACAAGGAGATTTGCAGAGGAAGACCCACATGGTTTCCTTTCCACCTACCCTCGCCATGTTATAATAGACGAAGCTCAGCGTGTCCCTTCCCTATTCTCCTATATACAGACCCATGTTGATAGTTACGACGAAACAGGAATGTTCCTTCTGTCCGGCTCGCACAATTTCCTTCTCATGGAAAACATAAGCCAGTCACTTGCCGGCAGGACAGCTGTGCTTAAACTGTTGCCCTTGTCCCACGAAGAGTTGCAAAATGCCAACCTGTTGCCATTCTCCATTGATGAAGAAATCTTCCAAGGTAGCTATCCACGTCTGTTCGACAAGAACATAGCACCCACCGACTATTATCCCTATTACCTTCAGACATACGTAGAGCGAGATGTAAGAATGATGAAGAATATAGGCGACCTCAGTCGTTTCCTACGTTTCCTAAAGTTATGTGCAGGTCGCATAGGTCAACTCCTCAACCTATCTTCGCTTGCCAACGAGTGTGGCATTACCGTCCCCACTGCATCCTCTTGGTTGTCACTCCTTGAGGCAAGTTTCGTATGCTATCTGCTTCGCCCTGACTGGAACAACTTTGCCAAACGCATAGTCAAAACCCCTAAGCTATATTTCTACGATACGGGGCTGGCATGTTCTTTACTCGACATCACCTCGTCTGCTCAAGTGTCAACCCATTTTCTCAGGGGAGGATTATTCGAGAACTTGGTTATTAACAGATTTGTAAAACGAGCCTGGAACGAGGGCAAAGAACCTGACCTGCGTTTCTGGCGAGACAGCCAAGGCAATGAAGTCGATTTACTCCAATATGAAGCTGGCAGCCCTACTGCCTACGAGATTAAGTCTGGCTCCACGTTCAATGCCGACTACTTCTCTGGACTCACCAAGTGGTCTGCGCTCTCAGGCGTTTCTGTCGATTCTCTTAATGTTATATATGGGGGAAAAGACAGTCTCACCACCTCTAAAGGCAACTTAGTGGCGTGGTAGCAAAATTATAGGCACAATCCCGATTTGGGATTGTGCCTATAATTATATATATGATTTCTCTTAGTCAAAATCCAAGTCGAGAGACTCGGCACCACTCTGCTCGCCTTCCTCACTTGTGTCTATCGCTACGGGGCTGCTGTCCTCCAATATCCTTACGGGCATTATCGCTATCGCCTTTGCCTCCGGCTGTTTGTATTCTTGCTTTGGCAAGCGATTAAAATCGATTACTTTCTTCTTCATAATTATAATTATTTTATCACCTTCTTACCATTATTTATATATACTCCACCCTTTGCAGGAATACCATTCAACTTTCTTCCGTCAAGAGTATATATCCCTCCCCTTGGGGAGGTAAGGAGGGGGTCGATGAGTCTTACTCCAGTCTCCTCCTTCCAGTCTATCTCTATGTTCAGCGAGTTTGCTATGCTTGCAGTCGGCAACTGCAGGTAGGCACGGTTAGCTGGCATCTTCTCGTCATCGCTGCTTGCCGCTATCTTGATAAACTTGCCGCCCTTCATCATGAAGTTAGTATATTCGCCCTCCGTCTGGTCAACGTGCGTTGCCTCCGTCACTGCTATGAGGGCATTATCCTCTATCGCCTCAGGAGTCTGGCTTGAAGCCACAAGGGTGTAGGTTTCTCCACCAGTGCCTTTTATCAGCACACCTGTGTTGGCTGGGATAGTTCCCTCCACCTTCTGAGTTGATATGGTGCTCTTTCCGCTATCGTAAGTCTTGCAAGTGTAAGCCTCCAAGCCTTCTGGCAATACTACTGGCACACTCGTAGAAAATGTTCCTATGCCTGATGATGGGACTGTATAGCTTATTGCATCTGCTACCAGACGTACAGGCCTACCTCCATATCGCACTTCTTTGAATTGCGGAGCAAGGTCGTTATAATAGAAATTGAGGTAGTATGCATTATTTGCAGACTCAGGCGTAGAGGACCAGTAAAAACCACCATAGTCGATATAATCCACAGTTGTACCATTGCGATAGGCCGCGGCAGGCAAAAAGACTGCATCAGCCGATTCCATAACAGCCCACTGCTCAGCTGTGTAGGTGTTGTGAGTATAATTGTCATTGTTAGCATTATGATAGTAAATACCTAGATCTGTCAAGCCTAGTGTCGTACTGGCGGTAAAAGAAGCACCTTCCGGAGTTTTCCAATCGTCGGGAAGAATAATGAGACCATTCACGCCAGCTACGTTACCGAACCCAAAAAGTGTGGCGGCATTCTCTCGAGTATAAAACAGATATACCCACTCGTCTTTGGTCAACGTACGCCAAACGTTGGCTGTATTGCCTCCATTGGTAATAGCATTTGCACCCCAGTCTGTAAAAATGCTATAGTCACTATTATTTTTACTTACCTTGTTAGGTGCATCGCCTGTACCCCAACCAAAAAGATCTCGGTGATTGTTAGACTGCGAAGTACTGAAACAATCCCACTGTTTTTCAGCAAACTGCCAAGTACCTACATACTGCAAGTTGCCTTGTGAGAATACAACTTTCTTTGTGCTACTGACAGAAAAAACTCCATTCATAGCACCATCTGTCTCTATAGCCCATGCTCCAGAGGCGAAGCAGAGGAAGAGCGATAAAAGGGTAAATAGTTTCTTCATGTTCTTTTTTTATTTATAGTTTATAGTATGTGAATTATTTCATTTTGGGGCACGAAAAAGGTGCATTACAGGCTCTCTGTGAGCCCATAATGCACCTCATGATTCCTTGGCGTAGAGTTTTCTTTCTTTACACTACGCTTATGGGGGGGGTAATATTTTTTTTCAACTTAGCGGTTGTCTGCATTTGTGGGTTATTTTTATCTTATACATGTTATTCTTCAAATATCTGCCCTTCTGAGGGCATTGTTAATGCATGTGCCATGATTATTTCTCTTTTTTTTTTTTCTATCTGCAAAGATACAACTTTTTTTCGACATTACGTATTTATTTCCTATATTTTTTGTACTTTTGCCTCATGGACTACGTAACGATTCCGCATGCAAAGGCTTCGTTTCCGTGCATGGATGATTTGTTCAAGAATGCTGTCGCTAAGCTTCTGTAATAAATTAACTGGTTAATTTGACGAATTAACTGGTAAATTTCAAAAATTAACTAGTTAATTTAATAGG
>JAFVBX010000109.1 GCA_017479675.1 Prevotella sp. | reverse complement strand
GTCGCGAGTATTGCTGGTCGTTCCGTTCTTGTTGGTAACCCATATCTCCACACGGTTGATGGTGACACTGGTGACAGGGGTAGGCAGACGCGACATCCACGTGTCGTAGCTGTCATGGAAATATTTGTCGAGGAAGAAGTGGCGGTTTTCCTCATAGTTGGCAACATTGAGCTCGAAGGGCTTCAGCTGTACGCCGCCCTGTGAGCTTACCGACGTAGAGGACGACTTCTTCTGCGAGAGCACCGTCTGGAGTTTCAGCTTGCCAAACTGCATATCGGCACGCACGCCGAACAGAGAGGAGGCACCAGTGATGAGCGATGAATTGCTGGGGAACGACACATTACCTGCCTCAACAAGTTTTATAATCTCATCTTCCTTACCGTCGTACTTCAACTTCATGTTCTGAGCATCATAGTCGAAGGTGGCATCGGTGTTGTAGTTGAGGTTCATGTTCATCTTGTCGCCCACCTTTCCCGTCACGTTGACGTTGATTTTCTCGTCGAAATCTACGGTGGTGGTCTTACGGTTGCTCAAAGGCAGAGACGGGTTGTCGATGCTCTTCATGGTAGCACCCAGACGCAGTTCTGCCGTTCCCTGTGTCTTCACCCTGATGCCGCCGGGACCGAATATCTTCTCTGCAGGTCCGAGGTCGAAGTGCATATCGGTGAAATCGAACTTCTCTTTGCCTTCCTGCTGGAATATCTCACTGTTCTTGCTGCGGAAATAATCATTGAAGAGTGTCTTCTCGCTCCATTTGAGGTACTCCCCCTGCTCCATCATGATAGGAGCGGAGAGCCAAGTCTTTCCCATGCGCGTGCCTATGACATACCTGTTCAACGTGTCGTTGTACTCCACCTCCTGCTTCATGTTCTCAGGACGTTGCAGGTCGGCAGGTCCCTGTCGGAGGTCATCGTAGGTTATGGGGGTGGTACGCTGTATAGGCCAGCGTGGATGCAGCAGGCTATCGGGTATGCTGTCCTGCTCCAGCTGCAGCTGCGCCATCTGTTCACGATAGCGGTCCAGACTGCTCTTGTCGGCATTTGCCTTCTTGGGCCTTTCCTCCTGTTGCTTGGGCTTCTCGTCCTCTGGGGCATACGTTCCAAACGCAACACCCATGTTGGCGGTCACCGCTGTGATGGCTGCCAACAATAGTATTACGAATATGGAAAGATGCCTCTTCATCATTCAACTTGTCAACTTGTCAACTATTTAATCATCTTAAGAGCCTGCTTGATAACCTGCTCCACAGGCATGGAGGGGTTGCCGCGCAGTATCTCGGTGACAACTTTGTTGCTTGGTGCAGGGGCGAAGCCGAGCATGGTGAGGGCACCCACAGCCTCGTCACGCGTCTCTGTCTGCTGTGCATTGAGAGTAGCCTGACCACCCGTAGCACCTTCGGCAGAAGCTATGTCGGCAATGATGCCGCTGGCAGCCATCTTGTCACGCAAATCGACAATGATGCGCTGAGCCGTCTTCAGTCCTATGCCTTTGACACCCTTGAGCGCCTTCTCGTTGCCAGTGGCAATGATGTTTACAAGCTCGGTGGCACTGGTGGCACTGAGTATCATGCGTGCCGTGTTGCTTCCCACACCACTGACGGTAATGAGCATACGGTAGAGCTCACGCTCCTGCTTGTTGTAGAAGCCGTAGAGGGTATAGCTATCGTCTCTGCCACCAGTCATTATAGCCTCGTGGACATATAGCTTCACTTCTTTCTTACCCTGTATGGCACTGTAGGTATTGAGAGATATGTTGAGCAGGTAGCCCACTCCCCTTGCCTCTATCACTGCCGTAGCAGGTGTTATGTCGGTCAGTTCGCCTTTTATGTATTCTATCATATAGCTTATACTTTACCTTTTGTCCTTATTTATAACGTACACGTGAGGCTTTTATTGCACTTTTTGGTTTAATAATTTGGTGGTTTGAGAATAAATTTCTACTTTTGCAGAAATATCTATTATTCCTACAACGCATCAGGAACCTTAAATGAAAACATTATTGAAGTGGATAGGAGGCATTGTCATTGCGCTGCTCATACTGTTGGGCGGAGGCATCTATGCGCTCTCTACAGACAGAGTGCAGCAATGGCTATACGCCAAAGGCATCGCCATGTTGCAGGAGACATTAGGCACACGAGTGAAAGTTGACAAGATAGCCATCAGCTTCAGCAAGGGAGGCTTGGCATTCTACGGCTTAGAGATAGATGACCGCAAGGACGTCACCATGCTCAAGGTAGATACGCTGGAGGCAATGGTTGACCTGACGGAGATTTTTGAACGCAAGGTAGAGATAGAACGTGTATATCTGCACGGGGCAACAGGCATCTTCTACAAGGAACGCAAGGACACTGCTGCCAACTACCAGTTTGCACTTGACGTCATAAAGGAACTTTCGAAGAAGGATGACAAAGACAAGCCCAAGGAGGAAGAGAAGAAAGACAAGACACCTCTGAGTCTCGACCTGAAACTACTCAGCCTGCAAAGGACCTACGTGCAATGGGATGTGAAGTCACTGCCACACAAAGTCAACAAGTTTGACGGCAAACCGAAACTCGATGGCAACCACATGCACTTGAAGTTGGACAACGTGAAGATACGTGGAAAACTTGATGGCAACATGCCACAGAAACTTTCTGTTACCGACCTTAAAGCAAAAGAGGAGCTTTCCAATACTGCGGCATCCCTTGAGAGCCTTAAACTGTCCATGAAGGGCGACACGTGTATGGAGGCGACTATCGAAAAACTTCACGGGGAGTTCATCTACTGGAAGTTTGACGTTAAGGAGTCGGAGGCTATTACCATACATCTGACGGAAAAAGACGGAAAAAAGGCTTTCGACATCGCACGACCGATAAAGATAGAACTGAATGACATCAACGCCACCCGTGCCACTACTACGGCAAAAATCCCAAAACTGGTTGGCACTCTTACCATAGTAGATACCAAGACCGACAGCGGCACCATAAAGAAGAAGCCTGTCATCACCCTCAGCAAGACACCTATCAGCGCAAGGGTAATACTGAAGGACCTTGCCATATACAAGGCGCGCGCCCTCAGGAACTTCACCACTCCGCTCAACCTTACCGCAACGGTGGACGGCGCTCTCGACAACTTGAACCTGCGCAACATACACGTCACCACCGACGGTGGTCGCCTCAACCTCACCGCCGAGGGCAAGATGCTCGACATCACAAAGAAGAAGCAGTTCAAGTTCCATATACGCAATGTCAACCTCTCAGCACGCGGCGGCATCAAGGAGCAACTCGTCAACCATTTCTCAATACAGGTAAACCTCAAGATGCAGGACCAGATGAGGGCTCTTGGTGATGTGCAGTATAAGGGATACCTTAATATCTACCGATGGAGTCAGGATTTTCATGGAGTGTTGCTCACCAAGTTCGGCAATATCAAGTTTGACTTCAACCTCAATGCCAAGACACGCTACATGGATGGTACCGCCAGTGCCAAGGACTTTGAGGTGGGAAAGGTGATGCAGGTTAAGCAGGTGGGTAAAGTGTCCTTCTCAGCTAAATACAACTTCGACATAGCAAGCAAGAAATGGGCAAGGAAGTTGGGAAGGGTGCGCGGAAAACTGCCACGCGGCACTGCCAGCGGTACTATTAGTGATATCAAACTGCTTAACGAAAAACTTACCATACACCAAGTCAAGATAGCAATGGAGAGCGACGGCTTCACCGCCAACGGCTCTACGCTGTGGGTAAAGAAACTGTTCAATATAGGTATGGATTTCATCTACCACCAGACAGAAAACGACCTGTACTATAACTACAAGACCTACACAACGAGAGATGACAACCTGGTAGTGCGCAAGTGGACCCAACAAGAAATAGAGCAGGCACGGGCTTATGCGGCAAAATATGAAGAAAAGGATGCTGCCAAGAAAGCCAAACAGGCAGAGAAAGCCCAACGCAAGGCTGAGAAACAAGCCGCCAAGGAAGCAAAAAAGGCAGAGAAAGCACAGCGCAAAGCCGAGAAGCAAGCCGCCAAAGACGCAGCCGCTAACGATACTACCAAAACGAAAAAGAAGAAAAAACTCTGGTTTATATGAAGAAAATAACCCTTTTTATTACTGCGCTGCTACTGATAGCAGTAACAATGGCGGCAGAGAACTATCCCTACCGCAGCGACTACTTGTGGGTAACGACTCCTGACCATGCCGACTGGCTGTACAAGACAGGCGAGACGGCTACCGTCGAGGTACAACTTTTCAAGTACGGCTATGCCAAAGACGTGCAAGTGAATTACGAGATAGGGCAGGACATGATGCCTGCATCATCACGTGGCACAGTGAAACTGAAGAACGGCAAGGCGACGATAAGCCTCGGAACGAGGAAAGCGCCAGGCTTTACGTATCTGAAGCTGAAGGCAGAGGTTGACGGAGAGAAGACGGAGCACCACGTCAAGGTGGGATATGACGTTGACAAGATACTCCCCTTCACGAAAAATCCCGATGGATTCGGCAATTTTTGGAAGCAGACACTCGACGAGATGCACAAGAAACCGCTCTCCTACTCTCGCGAACTGGCACAGGAATATTGCACTGACAAGATAGACTGCTGGCTCATAAAGCTACAGGTAGATAATGAGCACTCCATGTATGGCTACCTCTTTATGCCTAAGGAGCGTGAAGGCAAAAGGCTGCCTGCCGTGTTCTCGCCTCCAGGTGCAGGAGTAAAGACTATCAAACAGCCCCTGCGCCACAAATACTATGCCGAGGAAGGTTTCATACGTCTGGAGGTAGAGATTCACGGTCTCGACCCACGCCTGTCACCTGACACCTTCAAGGAAATCACCAGTGCCTTCGCATCGAAGCACAACGGTTATTTCACTAACCGCATAGACAACCGCGAGGCTTACTATCTGCGCCACGTCTATGCCGGCATGGTAAGATGGACGGCTTTCCTCTGTTCACTGCCCGAATGGGACGGCAAAAACCTCGCCGTGCAGGGAGGCTCACAGGGCGGTGCGCTGGCTATTGTGACGGCAGCACTCGACCCACGTGTCACCGCATGCTGTGTCAACCACCCTGCCCTCACCGACATGGCAGGATATGCTGACAAAGGGCGCACAGGCGGCTATCCGCACTTTAAGCCTGAAATACTCACTCCGCAGGTTATCGACGTGCTGAGCTATTACGACGTGATAAACTTCTGCCGCATGGTAAAATGTCCTGTGCGCATGACATGGGGATATAACGACAACACCTGTCCGCCTACCACCAGCTATGCCGCATGGAACACCCTCACCTGTCCTAAGGAGATGGTGCTGACACCTGTCAACGAACATTGGACCAGCGAACAGATGGAGTATGAGCACATGCTGTGGATAAAGGAAAAACTAAAAAACTAATAATATGAAATTCGAAGAAGAAATCAATGAGAGCTACACCATGGCGGAAGCCATACAGGAGGCTCAACGCTGCCTGCACTGCAAGGTGCCGCAGTGTAAGAAGGGCTGTCCCATCAGCAACGACATTACCGACTGGATTCACGAACTGAAGAAGGGAAACCTAGGCAATGCCATCAGTATCATACGTGCCAAGAGCAACCTGCCTGCCGTCTGCGGCCGTGTCTGCGGTCATGAGAAGCAGTGCGAAGGCTCGTGCGTACTCGGCAAGAAGGGCGAGGCAGTTCACATAGGCAAGCTGGAACGCTTCATCGCCGACTTCGACTCGGAGAACGAACTAACCCACGAAGACATCACAGAGAAGAAACGCGGCAAGGTAGCTGTGATAGGTGCAGGACCTTCAGGCATCACCGTAGCAGGCGATTTGAGCCGTATGGGCTTCGCAGTTGAGATGTTCGAGATGGAGACACAATGCGGCGGTATGCTGCGCTATGGCATCCCCGAATACCGTCTGCCACAGGAAGTGGTGGCACGCGAGATACGCTACATCGAGAAGATGGGCGTCATCATACACCGTAACACCCACGTGGGCGTGGAGATAACCGTTGACGGACTCTTTGACCAAGGCTTCGACGCAGTGTTCATCGGCACTGGCATGAGCAAACCCAAATCCCTCGAGATACCCATCTACCAGAACGGCAAGTGCATATCTGAAGGCGAAGGAGCGATAAAGTGCGCCGACCTCAAGCGCATACGCCTCGCCACACACTTCCTGCGTCGTGTGGAACTCATATCCGAAGGCTTCATGGACCGCAAGGAGATACCAGTCGATGAGGGTGCCAAGGTTTGGGTTATCGGTTGTGGCAACACTGCTATGGATGCCTCACGCACAGCCCTGCGCATAGGAGCCTCAGCCGTG